>CAZZIX010000007.1:13096-32228 GCA_964654345.1 uncultured Methylomarinum sp. | reverse complement strand
AATAATTTACAATGAATTAGACAATATGGGGGAGGATTATGAAAAAAACAAGTTATCCCTTAATTAATTATTCCCAAAAAAACGGGGGCATGTTTAAACATGCCCCCCGTTTTTTTAAGTTATATTCTCCTAAAAGCATAATGCTAATAGATTCAGGATAACTAGATTAAGTTAAACTCATCTTTTTTAAAAAACACCTCTTAACTAACAATACATGGATTAGTATCAAATAAATATTTTCTATGCTTTTTTCTTCTCTGTTTCGTAGACTAAAAGTGGATCTGATGTGCCCAAAATTACGCCTTCATCAATAACAACTTTACTGATATTGTCTGCTGATGGGATTTCATACATTGTTTCAAGCAAAATATTTTCTAGAATTGTCCTTAACCCTCTTGCTCCTGTCTTTCTTTCCATTGCTTTTTGCGCAATAGCAGACAATGAATCCTCTCTAAACTCAAGTTCGGTTCCTTCCATTTCAAACAAATGCTGGTATTGCTTAATTAATGCATTTTTTGGCTGCGTCAGAATCTCAACTAACGCCGTTTCATCCAGCTCTTCTAATGTTGCAACTACAGGCAAACGGCCAACAAACTCGGGGATTAAACCATATTTTATTAAGTCTTCAGCTTCAATCTGAGCAAAAAGTTCACCTACATTTTTACTTTCATCAATTGATTTAACTTCTGCAGAAAACCCTATTCCACCTTTTTCTGTGCGGTCCTTAATCACCTTGTCAAGTCCAGCAAAAGCTCCGCCTACAATAAATAATATATTAGCCGTATTGACTTGAAGGAATTCTTGCTGAGGATGCTTCCTACCTCCTTGAGGTGGAATCGACGCAATTGTCCCTTCAATTAATTTTAACAATGCTTGTTGGACTCCTTCACCTGATACATCACGTGTAATTGATGGATTATCTGATTTTCTTGTGATTTTATCTATCTCATCTATATAAACAATTCCCGTTTCTGCTTTTTCAACATCATAATCACATTTTTGTAGGATTTTTTGAATGATATTTTCAACATCTTCACCTACATATCCCGCCTCAGTTAACGTTGTTGCATCAGCAATAGTGAAGGGAACGTCCAATAATCTTGCCAAAGTTTCTGCGAGTAATGTTTTTCCAGAGCCCGTTGGCCCAATTAACAAAATATTTGATTTTGCTAATTCTATATCCCCTTTTTTGCTGTTACTGCGTATACGTTTATAATGATTATAAACTGCAACAGACAACATTTTTTTTGCATCTTCCTGCCCAATGACATAATTATCAAGCTCAGTTTTTATTTCTATAGGTTTAGGTAAATCACTTTCTCCTACATCACCATCCTCTTGTAACTCATCTCGAATAATGTCATTACAAAGCTCAACACATTCATCGCAGACATAAACAGATGGGCCTGCTATCAGCTTTCTTACTTCATCCTGACTTTTACCGCAAAAAGAACAATAAAGTAACTTTTCGTCTCCCTTACTGCTTTTGTCTTTACTCATTGCAAAGCTCCTATATTATAAATTTTCATCTCTATAAGAATAGAATGAAACAAATAAAATACCAACCTTAATCGTCAGTATTTTTTTCTCTGTTCGATAAAACTTTGTCCACCAAACCATATTCTACAGCATCTTCAGCACTTAAAAAATTATCTCTATCTGTATCTTGCTGAATTTTTTCAACTTTTTGACCAGTATGACGTGATAAAATATTATTTAACCTATCTCTTACTGATAAAATTTCTTTTGCATGAATATCAATATCTGATGCCTGCCCCTGAAAACCACCCAATGGTTGATGAATCATGACGCGTGAATGAGGCAAACAAAAACGCTTATCTTTTGCGCCAGCCGCCAATAATAACGACCCCATGCTTGCAGCTTGTCCGATACACATTGTACTCACATCAGCTTTAATAAATTGCATGGTATCATAAATTGCCATGCCAGCAGTTACTGAACCACCAGGCGAATTAATATACAAGTGAATATCTTTATCAGGATTCTCTGATTCTAGAAACAGTAATTGAGCAACGATAAGATTAGCCATGTAATCTTCTACTTGACCTACTAAAAAAATCACTCTTTCTTTTAATAATCTAGAATAAATATCATAAGAACGCTCTCCTCTTGCTGTCTGCTCAATGACCATCGGCACTAAACCGCCAGCCGCTTGCGGTGAAACCATTTGCTCTAAACCATCATATCGATTCATACCCTTAAACTCCTGCTATTTTTTCGATTGTTTTTCCATTACATCATCAAAGCTAACATTTTCTTCAGTCACCTGAGCCTGACTGACTATCCAATCAACGGCTTGATCTTCTAAAACCATTTGTTTTATTTCATTCAAACGAGTTTCATCAGAATAATACCAGTCAATAACATCTTCAGGTCGTTCATAGCTATTAGCCATGTCTTCAATTGTAGTTCGAACTTTACTATCATCAACTTTTATTTCATTTTTTTGAATAATTTCACTTAACAAAAGTCCCAAAGCAACCCTGCGCTTAGCTTGTTCCTCAAACATTTCCTTTGGCAAATCAAGATCTTCTAATTTTAAATTCTGCTGTTTAGCATTTGTCTCATAAGGCTTCATCAAGTTTTGAATTTCTTGATCAACTGAAGCATTAGGCACTTCAATTTGTATGTTTTCATACAATGCATCCATCACAGAGTTTTTCAAAACTCCTTTTAATCCCTGAGCAAGCTCTCTTTCCATATTTGATTTTACATCAGTATTAAAAGATTCTATTGTGCCATCTTTAATCCCATACGTTTTAATGAATTCTTCATTTATTTCAGGCAAAGTCGAAGTTTCAATTTTGGTCACTTCAATATCAAATTCCGCTTCCTTACCTGCTAACTCTTTTTTACCATATTCCTCAGGGAAGATTATTTTAAACGCTTTACTCGCACCCGTTTCAAGACCAATCAATTCTTCATCAAAACCTGGAATCATATTTCCAGAGCCAATTTCAACTGGATAATCTTCAACCTTACCGTCAGTAAAATTTTCACCTTCACAAACACCAGAAAAATGAATCGTAACACGATCACCTTGTTCAGAAATTCGCTCAACAACTTCCCATTCTTTCTTTTGATCTCTTAATTTAGCAACCATTGCATCTTGGTCAGTTTGTTCTACTGTAGCTACTGGGCGTACAATTTCCAACTTGGACAAGCCCTCTAAAGACACTTCAGGATAGACTTCAAATTCAGCAATATATTCAAAACCAGCGGTCTCTTCTATTGGACTTATACGAGGATGTCCTACTGGTACTAATTCTTGCTCTTTAAGCGCTTTATAATAGGTTGATTCGATCAAGTTCCCCGTTACTTCTCCTCTTACCCTGTCTGAATACATTTTTTTTACAACGCGAACAGGAACTTTACCAGGTCGAAAACCATCTATTTTAACTTCTCGCGCTAACGACTTGTAACGAGCTTCCATTTTTTCTTGAACCATATCCTCTGGAAGACTAACTGTCATTTTACGGCTTAATTCCGATGTTTTTTCGACAGAAACTTGCATTGCTTTACCTCAAATAATTTGTGATTTTTAAACCGATATTCGGCAATTCATACTTGTTATAGCACCTCAATCTTATGATATATAGTTTTTTTGGGGATTTTAAATAAATTATTCAACTACTTATTCAAATTAAAGCTATATTGAAAGATATTAAGACTAGCTTAGAAATTAACGCTGATTATCGTTAACTATTAAAACATATAATAAATGGTGCGAGCGGAGAGACTTGAACTCTCACATCATAAGATACTGGTACCTAAAACCAGCGCGTCTACCAATTCCGCCACGCTCGCACTTGAAGAGCCAGAAATTATAATGGATTAAAACAAGTAAATCAACAAGACTTAGTAGAATACTTGTAATTTACTTCGTAAAAAACTATGCATTCCACAATTTGCTAACTAATTGATCACCCCAACTAAATCCATTTACAAAATAAGCCCATGCAAATCTGATACCTTGCTCAAAGGTCATATCCAAAAAAAATGAGGCGAAAAGTGCTCCTGATAAAAGAGCCACACCCAATACCATGACTATCAATAAAAGCTTGGATCGAATACCTCCTTTAATTTTAGACCATAAAAATTTCTGTACAAAAAGTAATATTGCTTTATAAATCATTGTTTTTTGTTTTTGCTAACGTATTATTACTATTTTTACTGAATAAAACGACTAACTAATATTTAGAGGCTTTTAATTATTTCTAAAGCACTTTCATAATCTGGCTCATCCGCTATTTCAATAACCAATTCTGTATATGCTACATTATTTTTTTCATCAATAATCACTATGGCACGAGCCATCAAACCCGCCAGCACAGTATCAAGTATATTTACACCATAATCCTCAGCAAAATTTGAACGAAAAGTTGACAAAGGAATTACATTTTTTAAATCTTCGGATTCACAAAAACGGCTTTGTGCAAAGGGTAAATCAGCAGATATTACCAAAACAACGGTATTTTCATAAGTGTTTGCTTTTTGATTAAAAATCCGTGTCGACGCAGCACAAGTTGGCGTGTCAAGACTAGGCACTATACTAAGTATTTTTCTCTTTCCTGCATAAGTTGCAAGTGTTACATCATTTAATTTCCCACTCACTAGTGAGAAGTCAGGTACCTTCGAACCAACTTGAGGTAACTCACCAGAAGTTGTAAGCGGTTTTCCTAGAAACGTAATTTTAGCCATTATTTATTCCTTTGTTTCAATAATTTAATCAAAATATTCTACATTTATTTTAACGGAACCTCTATTAATTGTGGATGAAAAAATTGAGAACCAAAACATTCAAGACCGAGGTGAAATCCTCACGTATTAGCTGGCTATTACTAAGGATTTCAAAGCTTCCGCTCCTACTCACGCCCCTCACTTACATCCGTGTAAGCGACGTAGAGATTGGGTATTTTGGACTCAGTTTCCATTCATCAATTAATAGAGATGCCCTTAAGGCACTGACATTAAAATGATGATTGAAAAGTTATTTTTTTTTATGATGCCGAACCAAACGCTGACGTTTTTTTACTTGTCTTTCAGTGAGTTTATTTTTTAATCCTTTAAAAGGGTTTTCCGTTGATTTAAAAACCAATCTAACCGGAGTTCCCTGTAGCTCTAATTGAGTCCTAAAATAATTCATCAAAAATCGTTTGTATGCTCCAGGTATTGCATCTGTTTGCACACCATGAATCACAACAGTTGGTGGATTACGTCCACCTTGATGGGCATATTTTAATTTAATTCTACGCCCTCTAACCAAAGGAGGTTGATGCGCGGCAAGTGCTTCTTTCAAAATCCTGCTCAATACGGGGGTAGACATATCGACCATTGCAGCATCATACAAATCATGCACTACATCAAATAATTTACCAACGCCACTTCCATGCAGAGCCGATATTGGATGTTTCTCGGCAAAATCTAAAAAAGACAATTTAATCTCAAGCTGTTTTTTAACTAACTCTTTCTGATCAACGCTAATTCCATCCCATTTGTTTAACCCAATAATAAGCGCCCTACCTGCTTCTAAAACCATACCTAAAAGATGAGCATCCTGATCCGTGACACCTTCTCTAGCATCTATTAAATAAATAACAACATTTGCTTTTTCAACAGATTGTAATGCTTTAATAATACTAAATTTTTCTACAACCAAAGATACCTTGGCTTTTCGCCTCATTCCTGCTGTATCAATTAAAGTAAATTGTTGCTGATTTCTTTCAAAAGGAATGTAAATACTATCTCGAGTTGTTCCCGCCTCATCAAAAACAACAACCCGTTCTTCACCTAATATCCTATTAACTAAAGTTGACTTGCCAACATTAGGTCTACCAATTACTGCAATACTAATACCTTTTAACTCGTCCTCTCTTTCATCATCGGTTAAAACAATTAATTCATCAATTCGAGTTAATAATTCACCCACTCCTCGTCCATGTGTTGCAGCTATCTGAACTGGCTCTCCTAATGCTAATGAAAAAAAATCAACCGTAGCTATATCTGCATTTAACCCATCAATCTTATTGGCAACTAAAACAACAGGTTTATCTAACTTCCTTAAGGACGCTGCGATAGCTTGATCAGAGCTATTCATTCCCTCACGAGCATCAACCATAAAAAAGACAATATCGGCCTCATCTAATGCAACTTGCACTTGTTTTTTAGCAAAGCTATCTACACCCTCACTCGCCTCAACAATACCTCCCGTATCAACAACTAAACAGTCTCTCTCTCCCCTTTTTACTCGACCATATTTACGATCTCTTGTCAGACCAGGGTAATCTGCAACTAATGCATCTCGACTCCGAGTTAAATAATTAAAGAGTGTTGATTTTCCAACATTTGGACGGCCAACTAAGGCAATAACGGGTAACATGAAGTGAATATTCTCTGAAATAATATGGCAAGGTGTAAGAAAATCAGCATGTTTGCTGATTGATCAGAAAACATGCAAGAGATAAGGCTTAGGTTTAAGAAATTTATTCTCTTAAAGTAAGCTTGCTAAATAAATTGGAACTAAACATAAAGTAGTTTATCCAAACAAAATAACAATTAGCAGCGCAATTTCAGGAGATTCCTGTCATTAAAATAATTTTGCTTTTAAAGCAGCAAGAGTGCCATCTTTTGAATAGACATAGACTACGTTATCAATAACTACCGGTTTTGCCTCTATTGCTGAGTCTGCAACCTTTACTCGACCCAATTGGCGTCCATCACTCACTGCCAACCAATGTAAATAACCGTCGTAATCACCAACGACCACATAGTCTTCATATGTCACAGGTGCAGTCAACACCCTATTGAATAATTTATCTTGTTTCCAAAGGGATGCACCATTACGTTGGTCTAACTGCCAAACATGGCTACTCGCATCACTAACATATAAATATTTCCAATCATAACTCATTCCAGCAAATGAAGACACATCTTCATTCCGCCATAACACGTCACCATCAGCTGCTAAAACAGCAGTTGTTCCTCCTTGATAGCTAGAAATAAAGACAATACCATCAGTTTCAACAGGATCAACATCTAAGTCAACTAAGCGTTCAACTTCTGATCTCCCACTCGGTATATCTATACTGGTTTCCCAACCACTTTTTCCATCAGATAATCTTAAAGCTTGTAATTTTCCATTGGCATAACCCGCAATAATATTTTTATCAACAATAATTGGAGTCCCTGTTCCTCTGATACTTAAGGCTGGTACACTTTTTTCAAAAACCCACAATTGGGTTCCATCTTCTTTGTTTAAAGCAAGTAACTTACCGTCAGTTGTCCGAACAATGACAATATTTCCTGTCAAAACAGGTTTTGCTAAAACTTCACTTGAAACAGTGGCATCCCATTTCTGTTCTCCTGTTTCTATATCTACAGCAACAATCTTGGCATTACTTGTTGCTAAAACAACTAAGTCATCCCCAACACCAGGTCCAGAAGAAAAACTATATTCTGTCTCTGTTTCCCAAACTAAATCACCCGTTTTTATATCCCGTGCTTGTATCAACCCTTCCATATCTGCAACTAGTGCATTCCCTCGACTAACCACTAGCACAAGGTTTAAAAATTGTTCGTCTCCTTCTCCTTCTGTTACATTTTTACTCCAAAGTTCCTCAATTTCAATTTCCTGCGTATATTCAACTAACTCAGCAGGCGGTTCTTGATTATCCTCACCGCCCATAAAATAGCTGCTTACTCCCGAGACAAATTCATTGGTTGATTCTAATGCAGCGCAACCCGTTAGCAAGAAAATAGTAAGAATACTAAAAAATAAGGGTGTGTATCGATTTAATTTTATCATTAGATCTTTCAGTTCAAGTTTAGAAAATGAAACTAACCTTCTACCTTAGTGTTACTTTCCAAAATTTCTGAAACAGAAATATCATCCAGCTTAAACTGCAATAAACGTGAACCACTACCCGATCGTAGAGCGCTTTGATAAGCTGTTCTTGCCTCCCCTAAGCGATCCAAAGCAACATAAAGGTCACCTTTTAATTCATCATAACTAGAGACAAAACCTTTTGAATTTGATTGATCAACTTCAGCAATTAGTTGTAACCCTTTTTCATTTTCGCCAGTTGAGTATAAAACCCTAATCAATCTGATTCTTGCTAGATTTCTTAATTCAGGAGAATCAGCGTCACTCATTAGCTTTTTAAATAGAACTTGTGCAGCATCTAAATCGCCTTGCTTCACTTTAGTTTTTGCAAGAAGAAAATCTGAGTAAGCGGCATAGACTGTTGAATCAAAATCCTCTGAAATACGTGTACTAATTTTTAGTGTAGCATCGTCCTTTCCCTTGCCAACATCATCAAGCAATTGCTCATAGAGTACAGATGCCTGATTGGCCTTATCTTTGGTATAATTCTGCCAAAATTTCCAACCTGCAATCAGCATCACCCCGATGACAACGCCTGTTAAAGTTGCGGTTCCATTTTCTTTCCACCATCTTTTTAAAGCCGCTACCTGCTCTTCATCTGTATCGTAAATTTCCACGTTTATTCTCTATAATTTAAAATCTATTAACCCTAAAAGGCTTTACAATTTATTCAAGCCTACCGCTCATCACTTTTTAAACTTTCAAAAAATCAAATATATTAGCCCAACTTAAATGCATTCACTTTATTAATGAATAAGAATTTTAATTTCTTACTTAGGTTTTTTCTAAAAATAATTGTATTAACTCTTTTTGAGACAGACGACTTTGCTCTTGATCTATTCTAAGTGGTTTTAAACTCACTTCACCCTGGTTCACTTCATCCTCACCCAAAATAATCGCGTATTCAGCACCACTTTTGTCTGCTTTTTTAAATTGGCTTTTAAAACTTCCACCACCACAATTAACTTGCAATTTAATTCCATCAATTTCATTTCTGATCGTTTCAGCAAGCAGTAAACCTTGTTTTTCAGCCTCTTCACCTACCAATATCATATAGACATCTACACAGCGGTCAACGGGTAGGTTATCTAATTTCTCCAACAATAACAACAATCTTTCCATTCCCATTGCAAAACCAATGGCGTAATTTGTTTTTCCACCTAATTGTTCAATTAAACCATCATATCGGCCACCTGCACAAATGGCTCCTTGCGCGCCTAAATCTTCAGTTACCCATTCAAAAACAGTCTTCCCATAATAGTCCAATCCTCGAACTAATCTTGAATTTAACTGGTAATCAACGCCTAATTGATCAAGTGTTTTTGTTAATGTTTCAAAATGGGAACGACTCTCGTCACCAAGATAATTCATTAACTCAGGAGCTTCTTTAATTACTTTTTGTAAATCTCTATTCTTACTATCAAGAATTCTCAGCGGATTGGTTTTCAGTCTCCGTAGACTATCTTCATCTAACACATCAATATGTTGCTTAAAATAGTCTACAAGCTTATCTCTATACACCATCATTTCTTCAGTTGTACCTAAAGTATTTAACTGCAATTTTACTTTATCGCGAATGCCTAACTCTTTCCATAGTCTATCTGTCAATAAAATAATTTCAGCATCAATATCTGGCCCAGGCATTCCATAAGTTTCCAAACCTAACTGATAAAACTGTCGATAACGTCCTTTTTGTGGTCGCTCATATCGATACATTGGTCCATAATACCAAAGTCGATGTACTTGATTATGCAGTAAGCCATGTTCTAAACAAGCTCTTAAACAACCGGCTGTTCCTTCTGGCCTTAGAGTCAGTGACTCTTTATTCCGGTCATCAAAGGTATACATTTCCTTTTCAACAATATCTGTAACTTCACCAATTGATCGTTTAAAAAGCTCTGTTTTTTCAACAATAGGTAAACGAATTTCCTTATAACAATAACTTTCAAGTACTTTTCTGATTATTTTTTCGGCATATTGCCAGCGCGGAGTCTGTTCTGGTAGAACATCATGCATTCCACGAATAGCTTGAACGGATGAATTTTTTGTGGCCATTAAATCAAATAAATCTTTGGAGGTTAAAGTTAGTGTTGTAAGTAAATAGGGGGTGGTTTTTATCTGATTGCTGTTTTCACTTGCTCAGATTCTTTTGATGTAGGAAACTTCATTAACAATTGATCCCTATATTTTTCTGACATTGCCTTATTTCCTAAAGCTCTTTCTGTTTGCACTGCATACCATAGTGTTTCTGCACTATGCCTAGTGACAGACAGATAACGTTCTAAAAATGCACGAGCAGACATATATTTTTTAGCCTTATAACTTATTTTTTGCATTTCACTCAGAGCAGGTGAATAGTTTTTATTTTCCTGTAACGCCTGGCGAAAATTTCTTTCAGCCATCGCCAGATCACCTTTCCCTAATTCGCATCGTCCTATATTAGTGTATGCAAACCACTTCCTATGATTAAAAGGCATTGTAATCGCCTTTTTTAACAGTATTATTCCTGCTTGATAATCATCTTTTTCGCATAAAAAACGACCATAATTATTTAGTATACTTGCATTTTCCTCATCTAACTGCATGGCTTTTTTATATTCTTTTCCTGCCATGTCATATTGTTTCAAACGCTCGTATAATACACCTAAAGTATTATAAGCCTTTGCATTTTTTGAATCCAAGGAGATTGCTAATTCTATTTTTTCTTTTGCAGTTTCCAGCATATTCATTTCTAAATAGCGGCCCCCCATTTTTAAATTTAATGCTGCTTTTTCTTTATTTGAAACAGATTTATTAGACTTTTTGGTGCTAACGCAGGCACTAACAAAGACACACAATAGAGCCACTAGCAACCACTTAATTCTCTTACTATGCAACATATGTATCACCCCTTTTTTGTAACTTTAAATATCGACGACTTTTATCTTTAACTTTACCCACTAACTGACCACATGCCGCATCAATATCTTCGCCTCTAGTCTTCCTGATTGTCGTTACAATACCCGCTTTATACAACACATCTTTAAACTGAGAAATGACCTCACGCGGCGAGCAAAGATAATTAGAGTTGGGAAATGGGTTGAATGGTATAAGGTTTATTTTAGAAGGTACATCTTTCAGTAGTTTAACCAATTGCCTTGCATCCTGAATAGAATCATTAACTCCTTCTAACATAACATATTCAAAGGTAATGTATTTTCTTGGCCCTTGTTTTGCATATTCACGACATGCATCCATCAATTCTTTTAGTGGATACTTTTGATTAATGGGGACTAATTCATCCCTAAGATCATCATTTGCCGCATGTAATGAAACAGCCATGCTCACATCACAAACTTCATTTAAACGATTCATTGCAGGTACGATTCCTGATGTACTAATAGTGACTCGACGTTTAGAAAGCCCGAATGTAAAATCATCCATCATCAAGTTCATTGCTGCAACAACATTATTAAAATTAAGCAAGGGCTCCCCCATGCCCATCATAACCACATTGGTAATTCTCGTCTTCTGCCCTAACCGTTTTTGAGCAACATAAAGCTGCCCGATAATTTCAGAAACAGACAGATTTCTATTAAACCCCTGTCTTGCAGTAGAACAAAAAGTACAAGCCAAGGCACACCCAATTTGCGAAGACACACATAATGTTCCACGTTTGTCTTCTGGAATAAAAACAGATTCAACTCGGTTACCACAGCTCATTTCTATGGCCCATTTTCGGGTCCCATCAGAAGCAATTTGTTCTACCAGCATTTCTGGTGCTGTTATCGAACAATAGCCTTTCAGATAAGTTCGCAAAGTCTTGCTCAGATTTGTCATCTGATCAAAATTGGTCACATCTTCTTGATAGATCCATTTCAGTAGTTGCGTTGCCCGAAATGGTTTTTCATTAATTCCAACAAAGAAGGCTTTAAGGCCTTCTCTGTCAAAATCAAGTAAATTAATTAATTCTGGCTTAACGGATTCGGTCACAAAGCTCATCGTTTGAAAAGAAATATGAAATTTCTCTTGCTGCAGATTCAGTTGCATCTGACCCATGAACGGCATTCTCATCGATACTTTCGGCAAAATCAGCACGAATTGTTCCAGCATCTGCCTCTTTAGGGTTTGTTGCTCCCATCAGATCACGGTTTTTTAATACTGCCTCTTCTCCTTCAAGAACTTGCACGACAACAGGGCCTGAAATCATAAATGCAACTAAATTATTGAAAAAAGGACGTTCTTTATGTTCTGCATAAAAACCCTCAGCCTTTTCTTTTGATAATTGCATCATTTTTGATGCGACAATTTTTAACCCATTTTTTTCAAAACGACTTACAATTTTACCAATTACATTCTTTGCTACAGCATCAGGTTTTATAATTGAAAAAGTACGTTCTATTGCCATTTTTGTAAACTCCAGTTTTATTTTGTAATTATTAAAAAATTAATTATTAAGGCTTTTGTTAATTTAATAGTTCTGCCTTATTTTTGAAATCTTATTTTTCGCACGCGCACCTAAGGCAATTCATCTATCTCTTCACCTTCTTTTACAGGTAGCATCAAATCTTCTTTAGTTATACCTAATGCTAATACAATAGGACTTGCGACATAAATAGATGAATAAGTACCAATACCAACACCAATTAAAAGTGCTATGGCAAAATTATGAATGATTTCACCACCCAATAAGGCTAAAGCAACTAATACAAGAGCAGTAGTGATTGAAGTCATTAATGTTCTACTTAATGTTTGATTAAGTGAAATATTCATTATTTCTTCTGACCCACCTTTTCTTAAGGTTCTAAAATTTTCTCTTATCCTGTCATAAACAACAATTGTGTCATTAAGAGAATAACCAATCACAGCTAAAACTGCAGCTAAAACTGTTAAATCAAATTCCATCTGAAAAATGGAAAAAAGACCTAATGTTATAATGACATCATGGAATAATGCAGCAACGGAGCCTAAAGAAAATTTATGTTCGAAACGCCATGCAACGTAAATAAGAATTCCAAACATAGAGTAAAGTAGTGCTAATCCACCATCTTCAGCCAATTCATCACCCACTTGAGGCCCTACAAATTCAACTCTACGAATATCAGCCGGTTCTGCTGTCTTACTATTAATCGCATTTAATACCTTACTACTTAGCTCAACGTCACTTACTCCTTCTTGGGGTTTTAAGCGTATAAGCACGTCTTTGGTAGTACCAAAATTTTGCACTGTTGCATCTTCAAACCCTGAATCATTCAATGTACTGCGTAATTCAGCTAAATCCGGAGCCTTTTTATACCCAATTTCTACCAGTGTTCCACCCGTAAAATCAATTCCTAGTTTTAAGCCGTTAGTAATTAAGGATACTATTGATACGATAATTAATATGCTAGAAATAATCAGAGCTATTTTACGTTTACCTAAAAAATCTATTTCGTTTTTAAACATCTTTCTTTTCCAATTAAATCTAATTAAATTGACAATTTTTCAACATGGCGATTCCCATACACCTTATTCACTATCATTCTTGTCCCTAAAATTGCGGTAAACAGAGAAACCAAGATACCGATAGATAAGGTGACAGCAAAACCTTTAATAGCGCCTGTGCCAAAACCAAATAACACTAAAGCAACCAATAATGTAGTGATATTCGCATCCAAAATAGTCACAAACGCTTTTTCGTAGCCAGTAAAAATACTTGATTGCGGTGTATTTCCATTCTTTATTTCTTCTTTAATTCTTTCAAATATTAATACATTCGCATCAACCGCCATTCCGACCGTTAATACAATACCAGCAATACCCGGCAAAGTCAGAGTCGCCTGTATCAAAGACAGAACAGCAACAATAATAACCAAATTAAACCCTAAAGCAACATTTGCGATGAGTCCAAAAGTCTTGTAGTAAACAGCCATAAAAATCAGAACTAAGATAAAGCCAACTAAAACAGACATCAATCCTTTATTGATATTATCTTGTCCTAAACTAGGCCCTACAGTACGTTCTTCAACAATATCCACAGGTGCTGCTAATGCACCAGCTCTTAACAAAAGAGCTAAATTACGCGCTTCTTGAGGATTATCTAGCCCCGTTGTTTGAAATTTTTTGCTAAAAGTATCTCTAATTGTCGCCACACTGATAACTTTTTCTATTTTTTCCTTTTTCCTGATTTTTTTCCCTTTAACTATTCGAGTTTCATTTTTATATTCTATAAAAACAACAGCCATCGGCTTACCGATATTCTTCTGAGTCATTTTGCCCATCTTTTTTGCGCCGATACCATTTAAGGTAATAAACACAGCAGCAGCACCATTTTGATCAAAACCAGAAGAAGCATCAACAATTTGATCACCTGTTACGATAACGCGACGCTTAAGTAATATTGGCTGTCCATTTTTCTCATAAAACAATCTTGAACCAATAGGCGCATGTCCACTAACAGCTTTTTGCACATCATGTTCAACATCTGCTAAACGGTACTCTAATGTTGCTGTTGTCCCTAATATTTCTTTAGCTCGAGTAGTATCTTGAACACCTGGTAACTGGACAACGATTCGATTATCACCTTGTTGTTGAATGACGGGTTCAGCAACCCCAATTTCATTAACTCGATTTCGTAAAGTTGTCATATTTTGAGCTAAAGCAAACTTCTTAATTTCTTCTTGCGCATTTTCAGAAATACTAGCAAACAATTCTGTAAGCTCTTTTCCTTCCACAATATTCAGCTCTCTAAAATCATTAGACATGATTTCCACAACTGCCAACTTATCTTGTTCTGTTTTAAGCTTTACTTTAATTCGACCATTATCTCTGGTAACGGACTGATACCTGATCTTTTTTGCCCTCAAAGCAGAGCGAAGATCATTATAATAACGATCTTCGGCCTGAGTAATTGCAGCATCCATATCCACTTCTAATAGAAAATGAACGCCACCACGTAGATCAAGACCTAAATACATAGGGTCGGCTCCAAATGAACGCAACCATTCTGGTGTTGCTGGTGCTAAATTTAAAGCAACCGTTGTATCACGCCCTTTGGTTTCTCTCAATAGATCAGCAACTTTCAACTGATCATCTGTATTATTAAACCGAGCAAGAATTTTTCCATCTTCAAACTCAAAAGATTTTAATGGAATACCTGAGTTTTTTATTTTAGTTTCAATTTCATCCGCTTTTGATTGCTCAAATTTAGTTGTCGTTGATGAAGATAATTGAACGGAGGGGTCATTACCAAATAAATTAGGTAATGCATAGAAGACTCCAAGCGCCAAAACGACCAGAATAAGAATATTTTTCCAAAGGGGGTAACGGTTTTGCATTTTTTTTCCAACGATTAAACACTATGAAATAAGTACCAAAAACATCTCAGCACCCTCTCATTCCTTAATTCAATAGATGATATATTGAACTTTAAAAACAAACCCTAAATGCGACTTTCAACCTATTTATACTATAAAGATCAAATATTTATTAATTCTTATACTACAATATATAAAATCACAACTAGGCTTTCATTTATTTTCTAGCTTTTTTATTGATAGATTTATAAGTCCCTTTAGGCATCATACTAGTAATCGCATGACGCTGAACCTGTAAAAAAGTATTATCACAGACTTCAATTTTTACAAAATTATCATCAACCTCTACAACTTTACCTAAAACACCACCCGTTGTAACAATCTCTGCACCTTTTGAAAGCGCATCCAGCATTTGTTTTTGTTCCTTTGTTCGCTTTTGCTGTGGTCGAATAAATAAAAAATAGAAAAATAATAAAATAGCTAATGGAAACAGTAGCCCTTCAAGACCAGGTGTCGTTTCTGGAGCGGCCTGCGCCATTGCATCAGATATAAAAAAACTCATTGTCAACCTCAATTATAATAATTATTAATGGCTCTGAATCATTTCTTAGTTCAGACCAAAGCTCTTTATTATGCCACAGTTGGAATCGCTTTACTCCTTAGCTGATAAAATTGCTTAATAAAGTTTTCAAATTCACTCTTTTCAATCGCTTCTCGCATATTTCCCATTAACTTTAAATAGTAATAAAGATTATGAATTGTATTTAATCTAGACCCTTGCATTTCTTTACATTTATCTAAGTGGCGCAAATAAGATCGAGAATAATTCTGGCAAGTATAGCAAACGCAATCTTCATCTATGGGTCGAGTATCAAATTCATACTGACTATTCCTTATTTTTATCACTCCTTTACTAGTAAACAAATGACCATTTCTGGCATTTCTAGTAGGCATAACACAATCAAACATATCTATACCGCGTCTGACGGCCTCAACTAAATCTTCCGGCGTACCAACTCCCATTAAATATCTAGGTTTATTAGCCGGCATTTTTTGATGGATCACATTCAGTGTTGCCATCATTTCATCCTTTGGCTCACCAACTGAAAGCCCACCTATCGCGTAACCATCAAAACCAATTTCAATCAAACCATCAATTGATTCTTGCCGCAAATGCTCATACATTCCACCCTGAACAATACCAAATAATGCAGCTGGGTTTTCTCCATGGGATTTTTTACTCCGTTCTGCCCAACGCAAAGATAGTCGCATTGAATCTGCCGCTTCCACTTCTGTCGCAGGATAAGGGGTGCATTCATCAAAGATCATCACGATATCAGAACCTAAATCACGCTGAACCTGCATCGATTCTTCAGGCCCCATAAAAATCTTACTTCCATTAATCGGTGATTTAAAGGTCACTCCTTCTTCAGTAATTTTTCTCATTGCTCCCAAGCTAAAAACCTGGAAACCACCAGAATCAGTCAAAATAGGCTTATCCCAATGCATAAAATCATGTAAATCACCATGGGCTTTAACCACATCCATTCCGGGGCGTAACATAAGATGGAATGTATTGCCTAAAATAATTTGCGCACCAAGCCCCGTCAAATCTTCTGGCGTTAATGATTTAACTGAGCCATAAGTTCCTACCGGCATAAAAATAGGTGTTTCAATTACTCCGCGAGCAAAGGTCAATTGTCCTCTGCGAGCAAACCCATCGGTATTATTTAATTTGAATTTCATTAAGCTATAGGGTACCTCTATTAATTGATGAATGGAAAAACTGAGTCCAAAACATCCAGAAGCAATAAAAAAGGCCGGAATAACCGACCTTTTTTATTTAACTTTGTACTATTCTGGCTCTATTTTAACAAACCTTGTAACAATCCATTTAATTTATGAACAAACGCACTTGGATCATCCAGCTGCCCACCCTCACTAAGAATAGCCTGATCAAATAATATATTAGTTATATCAGCAAACCGCTCATCATCTGTCTCATCTTTTATATTAGTCACTAACGCATGTGTTGGGTTAATTTCAAAAATAGGCTTTGATCCACCCATACCCATCATACTCATTGATTGCCCAGCTTCTTTCATAATACGCTCCATATTGAGACTCATATCATTATCCCCAGTAACCAGGCAAGCTGGGGAATCAGTTAAGCGATTTGTAACACGCACATCACTAACTTTTTCACCTAAGACTTCTTTCATCTGTTTAAGAACAGATTCAAAATCTTTATTAGTCTCTTCTTTCTCTTTTTTATCTTCTTCAGTATCAAGTTTATCTAGATCTAACTCACCTTTGGCGACTGATTGAAGCGACTTCCCATCAAATTCAGTTAGATTAGAAATTAACCATTCATCAACACGGTCAGCCATTAAGATAACTTCCACGCCTTTTTTACGGAATATTTCTAAATGAGGACTATTTTTTGCTGCGGAAAAGCTATCAGCAGTCACATAATAAATTTTTTCCTGCCCCTCTTTCATTCGCTCTACATAATCAGCAAGTGCTACGTCCTGTTTTTCTTTATCAGTATGAGTCGAAGAAAAACGCAATAGTTTTGCAACAGCATCTTTGTTTTTGTGATCTTCAATCACACCTTCCTTAATAACATTTCCAAACTCAGACCAAAACTTTTCATACTTTTCAGCATCGTTTTTAGCCATGGACTTTAATAGCCCTAGAACCTTTTTTACTGCTCCAGCTTTGATTGTGCTAATTTGCTTACTTTGTTGTAAAATTTCTCTTGATACATTAAGTGGCAATGAATCGGCATCAATCACACCTCGAACAAAACGTAAATAACGCGGCATTAATTGCTCAGCATCATCAGTAATAAAAACTTTACGAATATAGAGCTTCACACCATGCTTAGCATCTCTATCCCACATATCAAAAGGTGCTCTCGCAGGCACATAAAGCAACAAAGTATATTCGTTAACACCTTCAACTTTACTATGGACATGCGTCAAAGGATCTTGAAAATCATGACCTACATGCTTATAGAATTCATTATAATCATCATCAGAAATATCATCTTTTGACTTGGTCCACAATGCTGACGCACTGTTAACTGTTTCATCTTCAATACGTGCAGGTGCTGTTTCTTTACCATCCTCATCTGTTTCAGCAGGAATATCCTGACTCATGATAATTGGCAAAGAAATATGGTCTGAAAATTTCTTGATGATTGATCTCAATCTATAACCATCCAGAAATTCATCTTCACCTTCTTTAAGGTGTAAAACTATTTCTGTTCCACGAGTTTCTTTATCAACCGTTTCTATAGTGTAATCACCCTCACCAGCTGATACCCAACGAACCGCTTCTTTTGTTCCTGCTTTTCGTGTAGTGAGTGTTACTTTATCAGCAACAATAAATGCAGAATAAAACCCTACACCAAACTGCCCAATCAGCTCACTATCTTTAGCTTGGTCTCCTGTTAACTTCTCAAAAAACTGTTTTGTTCCAGACTTTGCAATTGTACCAATATGATCCTGCACTTCCTCTCTGGTCATACCAATACCAGAGTCTGCAATAGTAATAGTTCGTTCATCTTTATCAAAGTCAACCCGAATTGAAAGGTCACTATTACCTTCATAAAGACTTTCATTCGATAAGGCTTCAAAACGTAATTTATCTGCTGCATCAGAGCCATTCGAAATCAATTCGCGAAGAAAAATTTCTTTGTTACTGTACAAAGAATTAATCATCAGATGCAACAAGTGCTTAACTTCAGTCTGAAACCCCAGTGTTTCTTTTTTTGCTTCAACAGTCATTTTTACTCTCTTCCTGTAATTCTAAAATTTACTAATTCGATGAACATTATCTGGGGTCATTATTTTTTTTTTCAAGATAACATTGCTAACTTTATCTGCTAGAAACCTAATAACAAAAAAGGCCGTGTCTTTCGACGACGGCCTTTTTGTAGAAATGGTTG
>CAZZIX010000007.1:0-12996 GCA_964654345.1 uncultured Methylomarinum sp. | reverse complement strand
CTAATAACAAAAAAGGCCGTGTCTTTCGACGACGGCCTTTTTGTAGAAATGGTTGTAAAAACAACCTTCTTTTCTAATATTGAGATTAACGTTTTGAGTATTGAGGACGTTTTCTCGCTTTATGCAACCCTACTTTCTTGCGCTCTACAACACGCGCATCACGAGTTACATATCCAGCCGCTCTCAATGCAGGACGTAATTCTTCATCAAAATCCATTAATGCTCTTGTAAGACCATGACGAATAGCACCTGCCTGACCAGAAGGCCCACCACCTTTTACAACTACATTCAAATCAAAATCTGATGTTTTCTCAAGAAGTTCTAACGGTTGCTTTGCAAGCATTTGATCGGTTTTACGACCAAAATATTCTTCTATCGTCTGGCTATTAATCGTAAACTTTCCTGAGCCTACCGTTGCATAAACTCGTGCTACTGCACTTTTACGACGACCTGTTCCATAATATTGAGCTGCCATACTTTATCCTATATTTCCAAAACTTTAGGCTGTTGAGCCTGATGATCGTGAGAAGATCCTGCATATACTTTCAGTTTTTTAAACATTGCACGCCCTAATGGGTTTCTAGGCAACATCCCTTCAACTGCTTTTCTTATAATACGATCAGGAAAAGTTTTTCTTAATTTACCCAAACTTACCGACTTTAAGTTACCAATATAGCCAGTATGATGGTAATACATTTTATCCTTTTCCTTATTACCAGTTACACCGATCTTCTCAGCATTAATGACTATAATGTAATCACCGGTATCAACGTGTGGCGTATATTCTGGTTTATGTTTGCCGCGAAGACGTCGTGCAACTTCAGTAGCAAGGCGACCCAATGTCTTGCCTTCTGCATCAATTACATACCAATCGCGCTTAACTTCTGCTGGCTTTGCACTAAATGTTCTCATCTATACTTTCAGTTAAAATATTAAGGCTTAAAAAGCGGAAATTGTACTAGACAAACTTATTTATTTCAAGTTTATTTATAATTTTATATTTAGAGAATGTAATTTACGATAGAGGTGAGTTCTTTCCATACCAATCGCTGCCGCAAGCTTTGCCACACTCCCCTCAGTTTGTTCAAAATGATATTCCAGATAAGATTTTTCAAAATGTTCCCTGGCTTCTTTTAAAGGGAAGTTGAAAAAATCTGGAACAGCCGAATTCAAAACCGGGTCTGATGCTATTGATCCTAATGCGGCCTTGACCTCATCTAATTCAATATCATCCCCCGCACCTAAAATCATCAACCGCTGAACTAAATTTCTCAATTCTCTCACATTCCCAGGCCAGCTATAGTTTCTCAAATAATTTTGTGAGGCCATGGAAAACTTTCTAAAAGGAAGTTTTTCTACATTAATAAAATAATCCACATAATAACTTAACAAACTTGGCACATCTTCGCCATGTTCCCTTAAAGAGCAAATATCAAGAGACACCTCGTTTAGTAAATAAAATAAATCTTGCCGAAACCGTCCCTCGTTAACTTCTTCATCAAGCACTACCCGTGTTGATGCTATCACTCTAATATCAACACGAACTGCCTCACTGCCTCCTACTCTAAGAAACGAACTTGACTCCATCGCACTTAATAATCGCGCCTGAGTTTTCAGATCCATTCCTGTAATTTCCCCTAAGAACAGAGTACCACCATGTGCTTGCTCAAGAAGTCCCTGGTAAACTTTTCCATTTTCTTCTTTACCAAAAAATTCTACTGTTGAATTTTCAGGTGAGATACTTCCTACTGCCACATCAATAAAAGGGCCATCACGACGAATAGAATTATTGTGCAGATATCGAGCAAACAATTCTTTACCAACACCTGCTTCACCAACGAGTAATAATTTGGCATTATGCTGAGCCACACGTTTCAATTGTTCTTTAGTTCGTTCAATTACTACACTTTTTCCTACCGGCTCTATCTCCAACATTAACTGCTGTTTAAGCCCCGCATTTTCCTGCTGTAAGTAACTGGTTTCAAGAGCTCGTTCAACTGTCAGCAATAATTTTGCTAATGATAGCGGCTTTTCTAAAAAATCATAAGCCCCTAATCTTGTTGCTTCCACTGCTGACTCAACAGAGCCATGTCCTGACATCATAATAACCGGACATAACGCCTTATCTTCTGCTACCCATTCTTTTAATAAAGTAATTCCATCAGTGTCTGGCATCCAGATATCAAGTAGTATCAAGTTAGGTTGTCTCAGATTTTTTTTAACTCTTGCTGCAGTTGCACTTTCAGCCATTTCAATCTGATAACCTTCATCTTCAAGAATTTCTGAAACTAACTGTCTAATATCCGGCTCATCATCAACAACAAGTATAAAAGGTAATTCTGTTTTCAATGTTTTATCCTAAATTGTGGGCAACTGGATCACAAATCCAGCACCATTATTATATGCTGTATCTATCCATATTACGCCGCCATGCTCTTCAATAATTTTCTTAACAATTGCCAAACCTAATCCTGTTCCTTTGGCCTTACTCGTGACATAAGGTTCAAATACAGTTTCAGCTTGTTCTTCACTCAATCCACAGCCATCATCGTAAATCGCTAATTCTACATATTCTGCATTATTTAAAATCACTTTGTTTAATTTTATTTCAATCTGCCCTTTTCTATCAACAGCTTCCTGTGCATTTTTAATTAAATTATGCAAAACTTGCCGCATACTGACTGGATCGGCTTCAATCATAGCATCTTCAAAATTAAACACGGTCTCAATCTTAATATCTGGCTGTAGCATATATAACGCTAAAACTTCACTGACTAGTGTGCTGATATTAACCTGTTCTACTTTTTTTTTGCTTGGACGTGCATATTCAGAAAAGTCATCCACCATACTTTTCATGGCCTCTACTTGCTGTACTATCGTTTGTGTTGATCGTTGCAACACTTGTGCTGAAGACTCTGTCAACTCCTTTGCCAATTTGTGTTGTAGCCTCTCTGCCGCCAGCTGGATAGGTGTTAATGGGTTTTTAATTTCATGAGCTAATCGTCTTGCAACTTCACCCCATGCTGCATTTTTTTGAGCCTGAATTAGATCCGTTACATCATCAACAACAACTATTGCACCCACCCGTTGACCCGCAGAAGAAAATAAAAGAGTTCCTCTGCATAATAATTCTTGGCGTCCGTTTGGCCCTAAAAAAGCAAACCGCTGCTCCCAAACATCCTCAGCTTGTTCTAATAAACGCTGTATTTCACTCAACAAATGCGTTAACTCGGCATGCTCTTTAATAATCTCTAACAAACTTTGCCCAACAAAATGACTCACATGAACATGTAATATTCTATAAGCGGCCTGATTTGCAGTTCGTATTTTATGGGAAGAACCGAGACTGATAACACCCGCTGTTAAATTTGATAAAACAGTTTCCAGATAAGCTCGCTGATGCTCAACCTCCACGCCTGCTTCCATTATTTCATCATTTGACATCGCAATTCGTTGAGTCATTTCATTAAATGATTCAACCAAAAAACCTAAGTCATCCTGACTCATCACCGGTAATTGATTCTTATAGTTGCCGCTTGCAACCGCTTGCGTTCCTTTCACCAACTCTTTTACTGGAGCTACAATATGCCGAATACTAATAAAAGCCACCCAGATAGCCGCTAGCAGACTTAACAATAAAACCAGAAACAAAACTAATAAAAAACTGGTTTTTAAAGAGTTTCGTAAAAAAGTCATTTCCTGGTATCGTACAAAAGCAAAATCGATTGAATCTGCCAAATCAGAAATCCGCACTGGAACAGAAAATAATGCCTGTAAATAATTTGGAGGTTCATCATAGACAGGAACAATCACCTGAATAATAAGCTCACCATTTTTGTTATGCCCCAAGGCAAAATATTCTCTATTCTGCCTTGCCTGCAACCAAATATCTTCTTCTGGCAATTGAGGCAGAATACCATCGGGGTTAATACTATTGGAAACGATAACATTGCCTTGCCGTGAAAATAGTGTTATTTCTGTTGCACCTACTTTATTTCTCAATTCCCCCAGCTCTAGTGTTATTAACGTTTGAGATTTTCCCTTTACATCTCGAGCTATTTCTCGGGTTTGCTTAAGATGTAATCGCATCCTTTGATCTAAAGAAGCCTCACTCAGCTCCAGCGCATCTTCCATTGCTTTATCTAACTCAACATTAAACCAGCTATCAATATTTTGATTTAAAAACTGAACAGAAAAATAAAAAACAATAACTGCAGGTGCTATAGAAAGTAATACAAATAAAAAAATCATCCGTGCTGTCAGTTTTGATCCGGCTTCCCTCTTTTTTAATTCACGCGCCAAAGAGTAAACATTAATCGCAATAAGTGCTAATAGAATAATTGACCCGATGCTATTACCTAATAATAGCCACGAGTACATATCACCTAATTCTGAGGATTCCAATGTTGCAGAACTCATTAACTGCAACGATAATATTATTAAGCCAAATAATATTAGAATTAAAACACTCGCTGGCAGCTTTACTTTTGTAATTGCCATAGTGTCCATCGGCTAGATAATGCCCATTGAGGGTCAAAATATGAGATGGGGCGTAAAGGGATAGGCAACGCTTCTCGTTCAAACCCTACCTTTAAAAGCACCTGATATTTTTTATTTTTCTTAATATGTTTTTTTTTAATAATGGCTAAATTTCGAATTTTTGATATTGAATTTAATGAGGCCTTCAAGGTAGAAAACCTATCCTCTTCTCCATTATCATTGACACTATAAAGATTTAACAAGGCATGATTTTTAATTGTATATTTTAATTTTCTTTGCTCTACCGTAGTATTCCAAATCCACCCTTCTTGCTCAACCTTAATTAACACTGTCCAGCTTAAAGCAATTCCTTTTTGAAGAGCCTCTTTTGCCATCGGGCTTAATCTGAAATCTATATCTGCGTTTAATTCAAGCCATGGATTATCTGACTTTGTATCAATATTAATATGACTAACTACAGCTGAAAATTCTTTAGATAGAACGGGGTCAATAGTGAGAACGAACCCTACTAAAAGCCCTAGGACTCTAAAGATTTTTAACCAATCTAGCATAATAAAAACCATCCATCCCTTGATCGCCCGTTAAAACTTGTCGCCCAAACGGCCTTTTCATTCCCCACTCTGCACAAATAGATAGTTCGGAAGCATTTGCATGATTATTTAAAAACATCTCAATCTGTTCCTCATTTTCCTGCTTTAAAATTGAACAGGTTGCGTACAACAAAATACCACCGGGCACTAATAAGTCCCAAGCTGCATTTAAAATTTCCTGCTGAATATTTTGTAACGCGTTAAGATCAGTTTCTCTTCGTAAAACTTTTATATCTGGATGTCGCCTGATAACACCTAGAGCAGAACACGGCGCATCAACAAGAATCCGCTCAAAAGTTCTATTTTTTGCCCACGTTTCAGGTTGAGAAGCATCACCGACAACAACTTCTGCTTGCAGTTTTAATCTTTGTAGATTATCTCTCACTCGGTTAATTCTACTTTCGTCAATATCAACAGCGAGCAGAAATTTAATTTTTGGTTCTTTTTCAAGAATAGCTGCCGCTTTCCCTCCCGGCGCGGAGCATAAATCAAGAACGCAGTGCCCCTCCTGTATATCTAACAATTCAGTAGCTAATTGCGCTGCTGTATCTTGGACAGAAACCAGCCCCTGAGTAAATCCAGGCAGTTTTTCTACAATAACGGGCTGATCCAATACAATGGCAGATGAACAGAATGAAACGGCTGTTGCTTTAATCGAATGCTCAGTTAATAAATCAAGATATTCATTTTGGCTGGTCTGTGCCAAATTAACTCTTAAAACCATCGGTGGTAAGCGGTCATTTTCCAACAAAACTTTTTCAGACTGTTCTGGCCAATCTTTTTCTATCTTGCTAATTAACCATTCTGGATGAGAAGTTAATGCAGAAGGGTTTTGATCAGCTTTTTTTTCTAACTCAATCTGCTCCCTTAAATATCGCCTAAGAACCCCATTAATTAACGATTTTGCCCAGCTCTTTTTTTTTGCTGCTGATACTGTTTCAGAAACCGCGGCATGAGATTTAACCCTCATATATTTTAATTGATATAAGCCTATCAATAACAACATTTTAATATCTGTATCTTTGTTTCTCAGGGGCTTTGGTAATAATTGTTGTAGTATAAAATCTAGTCGATAATATTGGCGCATAACACCGTAGCTTAAGGCTTGAATAAAAGCCCTATCCTTACTTTCTTCAATAGAAGTGAAGGTATTATCCAAAGCTATAGTTAAAGACTGTCCATCTTTAACGACTCTGGACAAAACACCAGCAGAAACCAGACGCAAATTCATTGACCTAAAATAACGCCATCAACATCATGCGCGTTTAAAAAAGCCTGTGTTTCAATTCTTTTCCCTCCAGGCAACTGAATTTCTAATAATTCAATAAAACCTTCACCGGTAACAACATACATTTGCTTACCTTGCTGGACAATAGTTCCAGGAGACAATTTACTTTCATCGTCTGTTAATCTGGCTTTCCATACTCGCATTACTTTTCCGTTAAATAAAGTCTGAGCAACAGGCCAACTGTTAAAACCTCTAATTTTTCTATCTAATTCGATTGCTGATTGATTCCAATCTAATATTGCCTCACTTTTTTCTACTTTTTCTGCATAAGTGACCCATGTTTCATCCTGTTTTTCAGAGATTACGCTTCCTACCTCTATTTGTATTAAAACCTTCTCTAACCCAATCGCACCTAACTCAGCCAACTTATCATGTAAATCACTGCTAGCATGATAAGGCTCAATAACACAACTTTCCTTATGCAACATATCACCAGCATCTAATTTTTTGACAAGCTTCATAATCGTAACACCTGTTATTTCATCTCCTGCCATAACAGCACGATGAATAGGTGCTGCTCCACGCCAACGCGGTAATAAAGACCCATGAATGTTAATACATCCCAATTTAGGCGCATCTAATATGACTTGAGGAAGAATAATTCCATAAGCAACCACAACCATTAAGTCAGCATTCAACGATGTAAGCTGATTTAAATCTTCGTCAGTTTTTAAGGTTTCCGGTTGAAATACCGGAATACCGGCACTTAAAGCCAAGGCTTTAACAACACTAGGGGTTAATTTCCGCCCTCTACCTGCCGGTCTGTCAGGCTGTGTGTATACAGCACAAATCTCATGTTTTGAATCAATCAACATCTGCAAAGCAGGCACTGCAAAATCAGGCGTTCCAGCAAAAATAATTCTCATTTTGTTTGCTTGCCTTCCTGCTTATGTATTTTGACTAGCTTGGTTTTGATTCGTTGTCTTTTTAATGGAGATAAATAATCCACAAATAACTTACCCAATAAATGATCCATTTCATGTTGAATACAAACAGACAAAAGCTCTTTCGCTTCTAGTTCAAAGACTTTTCCTTTGTTATCAAATGCTTTTACCTTGATATGTTCCGCTCGTTTAATATTTTCAAAAAAACCGGGGACTGATAAGCACCCTTCTTCGGACTCTTCTTCTCCATCCTTTTGAATAATCTCAGGATTGATTAAACATAAAGGTTCATTTTTATCTTCACTCACATCAAGTACAATGATGCGCTGGTGAACATCTATCTGTGTGGCAGCCAACCCAACACCTTTAGATTCATACATTGTCTCTATCATATCGCTAACTAATTTTTTTGTTTTCTCATCAAAAACAGTGACTTTTTTTGCTTTGGTTCGTAAACGCTTATCAGGAAATTCTAAAATAGTTAGAATACTCAACGCCCCCTCCCTTTAAATAAACTTATAAAACTGGAATTCTATCCGATTTCATCTAAACTTTGATAATTATATTAATTTAAAATTATCAGGATAAATCTAAAATGGCTTTTCATACAATTATATGGATACTCGTATCTTTGTTATTTAGTGCAAATACCCTAGCTCAAAATATCAAGATCAAAGCAAACCACCCTGATCAGTATACCGTTGTGAAAGGTGATACGTTATGGGATATTTCTGGGCATTTTCTAGAGAACCCTTGGCAATGGCCTAACTTATGGGACAACAACCCTCATATTAAAAACCCTCATTTAATTTATCCAGGCAATACTCTGTATTTTTCAATTGTAGATGGCAAACCTCGCATTAGCTTTTCAAGGAATTTAGACAACTCTACTCTTAAACCCAGAATAAGAGAGTCATCTATTGTAAAACCGATTAAACTTATTCCAACTGACGCTATCTCTCAGTTTTTAACTTCACCAAAAGTTGTCGATAAAGATACTTTAGATGAATCTCCCTACGTTATTGACTTTGCAGGCGAGCATTTAATTGTTGGCGCAGGCGATAGAGTCTATGTAAGATCAATTACTGAGCCAACTAGCATGAAATATACTATATATCGTTCAGGTGAAACGTATATTAGCCCAGTAACAAAAGAAATTTTAGGTTATGAAGCAAAATTTATAGCAGATACTACCTTAGAAAAAGCAGGCGATCCAGCAACACTTGCTATCTTAAAATCTAGCCGAGAAATTCGTCGTGGAGATAGAATCATGGTTAGTGCTGCAAATGAAGTGCCATTAAACTTTTTTCCTCGCCCTCCAAAAAAACCGATCCATGGAAATATCATCAGTGTGCTAGATGGCGTTTCTCAAATAGGCCAATATAACGTGGTTGTTTTAGATAAGGGGACTGTTGATGGTATAAAAAATGGTCATACCTTAAATATCTTTCAAAAGGGTCGTATTGTTAGAGACCCATTCAGTGAAGTAAAAAATGCAACGGTTAAACTACCTGATGAAATGGCTGGCACTTTAATGGTCTTTCGGGCATTTGACCGAGTAAGTTATGCCTTAGTACTTGAAGCAACCCAACCTATTCATGTACTTGATAAAATACAAACACCCATGTAATATCTAGATAGACACCTTATTGTTTTAACAGATAAAAATTAGGAGTGGGAGAAAATATTTACTTCCACTCTGTTTTATTCTTGAAGGATAAAACCCATTCCCCCCTTTTTTGATGACTTTCTAAAAAATCCTGACGCCTAAGTGATAACGCCCCCAACTTCTGATGAACAACTAAAATATTGGCTTGCGCTATTAAGAACACCAGGCATTGGCAATAAAACCTTTCTTAGGCTATTAGACTCATATCAGCCTGATCAATTATTTTCTCAATCACGCGCCAGTCTCTCCGCTTTAAAACTTAAAGACAAAAGTATTGATTTTATTAAATCGCCTAATTGGAACTTGATTTCTAACGATTTAGATTGGGTCAATCAAGCTGGAAATAGTGTTGTAACAATCATTGATCCAGACTATCCACCTCAATTAAAAGAAATTGACAGCCCACCTCCATTACTTTTTGTTCGTGGCAATAAAGATTTATTATCTCAACCTCAACTATCTATCGTAGGTAGCCGAAACCCGTCACCACTGGGTAAACAAACAGCTATTGATTTTGCTTATTCCCTAGCTAATCATGGGTTCACTATTACCAGTGGACTCGCATTAGGTATAGATGCGGCCAGTCACCTTGGCGCTTTAAAAGCAAAAGGATCTACTATTGCCGTAACAGGCACGGGATTAGATAGAGTTTACCCTGCTCGTAATAAAGATTTAGCAACCGAAATAGCCAATACAGGACTTCTGATTTCTGAATTTCCTCCAGGTACCGCAGCTAAAGCCAATCATTTTCCCAGAAGAAATCGAATTATTAGTGGGCTTTGTATTGGTTTATTAGTTGTAGAAGCAGCGAAACAAAGTGGTTCATTAATTACTGCACGTATGGCTCTTGAACAAAATCGTGAAGTTTTTGCTATTCCAGGGTCTATTCACAACCCGTTATCACGTGGTTGTAACGCCTTAATTAAAGAAGGCGCCAAGCTAGTAGAAAATACCCAAGATATTTTTGATGAATTAAGTCAATATAATCAGCATGTTACTGAAAATGAGCAAGAAATTACAAAAACAACACTTGACCTAGAGCAACAAAATCTATTGAATCTCATAATGTTTAGCCCCACATCAGTGGATTGGTTAGTACAAGAATCTGGTTTGTCAGTAGAAGTTATTTCATCTATGTTACTCATGCTTGAATTACAAGGCTCTATTGCAACTGCACCAGGTGGTTATATACGAATTAAATAACGGATGCCATGAAAGAAAACATATTTGATGTCTTAATCTATCTTTTTGAAAATTATATAGATGACAATATAGATTTAATCCCAGATAGTGAAGGTATTAAAGATGAATTAATCCAGGCCGGCTTTGAGCAAAGAGAAGTTAATAATGCATTTGACTGGCTTGAGACATTAACAGAACAAAGCACAATTCAACCCAAAATTTCGTCTACATTCCGCATCTTTTCCCATCAAGAGAAAATAAAACTCGATATAGAATGTCGAGACCTTTTACTCTTTCTTGAATACAGTGGTATTTTAACCACTACTACCAGAGAAATAGTTATTGATAGAGTCATGGCGATTGAAAACAAAACACTAACATTAGATGAATTAAAATGGACTGTACTAATGGTTTTATTAAGCCAAGAAGAAGATGATGTCGTATTTTCAAGAATGGAAGATATTATTTACGACTTAACGCCCACACTATTACATTAAACCTCCCTATTTATTTTAAAAAATGAGTAAAAATCTCGTCATTGTAGAATCACCTGCAAAATGTAAAACTATTGAAAAATATTTAGGTAAGGACTTTCAAGTCTTAGCCTCTTACGGTCATGTCCGAGACTTAATCCCCAAAGAAGGGGCTGTTGATACTGCAAATGATTTTGCAATGAAATATCAAATCATTGATCGAAACCAACGCCACTTACAAGAAATTACTAAAGCTGTAAAAAAAGCAGACACCTTATATCTAGCGACTGATCCTGATAGAGAAGGAGAAGCTATTTCATGGCATGTGTTTGAGCATTTAAAATCAAAAAAAGCTTTAAAAAACAAAGAAGTAAGGCGTGTAGTTTTTCATGAGATTACAAAAAGAGCAGTCACTGAAGCTATTGACAACCCAACAGAATTGTCAATTAACATGGTTAATGCACAGCAAGCCCGTCGCGCCCTTGATTATTTAGTAGGTTTTAATTTATCCCCTCTGTTATGGAAAAAAATTCGCAGAGGACTATCAGCAGGCCGAGTACAAAGCCCAGCATTAAGAATGATAGTTGAACGTGAGCTAGAAATTGAAGCATTTAAAACAAAAGAATATTGGTCACATACTGCTGAATTAACAGCTAACGATCAATCTTTTAAGGCAAAACTCACCCATTTTGAAGGTGAAAAACTCAAACAGTTTAGTATTACTGACGAAAAATACGCAACAAAAGTAAAACAAACTCTACTTGCTGCCGCTGATGGCCAGTTAATTGTTGAAAAATTAGAAAAAAAGCAACGAAAACGTAACCCGGCAGCACCCTTTACCACGTCTACATTACAACAGGAAGCATCAAGAAAACTTGGGTTTTCAACTAAGAAAACCATGATGGTTGCACAACAACTGTATGAGGGGATTGAAGTAAATGGTGAAACAGCCGGTTTAATTACCTATATGCGTACCGACTCAGTCAACTTATCAGTCGAAGCACTTGAACAGATTCGGGAACTTATTGCAGAAAAATACGGCAAAGAAAATGTACCCGCCCAACCGCGTTCATTTAAAACAAAAGCAAAAAATGCACAGGAAGCTCATGAAGCTATTCGCCCTACTTTAGCTCATAATTTACCTGAAAAAATTAAAAACAACTTGTCTGCTGACCAGTTTAAACTCTATCAATTAATTTGGAAAAGAACCATTGCCTGCCAAATGATTCATGCAACACTAAATCAAGTTGCTGTAGATTTAAGCTGTGGTAGCAAAGAAAACATGTTCCGTGCGACAGGTTCTACTATCGCCAAACCTGGGTTTATGGCTGTTTATCTTGAAGGTAAAGATGACAGCAAAGAAAGTGATGATAAAGAAAGCTTTCTACCTCCTATGAAAGAAGGCCGTCCAGTTCCACTAAAAGATATTATAGCCACTCAACATTTTACCGAGCCACCGCCCAGATATGGCGAAGCCAGCTTGGTTAAATCACTGGAAGAACACGGTATTGGTAGGCCATCAACCTATGCAACAATTATCTCTACTTTACAAAATAGAGAATATGTTACGTTAGAAACTAAACGTTTTTACCCCACAGATGTTGGACGAATAGTCATCAAATTTCTAACAGATCATTTTACTAAATATGTAGATTATGATTTTACAGCTAATCTGGAAGATGAGCTTGATGCAGTTGCTAGAGGGGAAAAAGAATGGGTTCCTCTTATGCGGGATTTTTGGGATCCCTTTACTAAATTAATCGTTGAAAAAGAAGAAACGGTTCAACGTAAAGATGTTACCCAAGAAGCCCTTGATGAAAAATGCCCTGAATGTGACAAACCACTTTCCATTAGACTCGGACGAAACGGTCGGTTTATTGGTTGTACAGATTACCCTACCTGTTCATATACTCGCAATTTAAATGACGATGGGACAGAAGCGGTAGCTCCTGAAATAGTTGAAGGAAGAAAATGTCCAAAATGCGAATCCGATTTGGTCATTAAAAAAGGCCGCTATGGAAAGTTTATTGGTTGTAGTAATTATCCAAAATGCAAGCATATAGAACCATTAGAAAAACCTTTAGATACTGGCATTGAATGCCCTAAATGTAAAAAAGATAATATCCTTAAACGTAAATCTCGTTATGGAAAAATATTTTACTCTTGCTCTGGCTATCCTAAATGTGACTATGCCTTATGGAACGCTCCTGTAAAAGAAAGTTGTCCTGACTGTAATTGGCCTATTTTAACCTTAAAAACCACAAAAAGCCGAGGGCCAGAAAAAGCCTGCCCACAAAAAGAATGTAAATATGTAACACCTTATGAGGGAGATCCTGAGGATGTTAATGGCCCAAAGGAACAACCTTCTTAAGGAATCTCCTGATTAAGTCGATTAGAATTTAGCGCAGAA
>CAZZIX010000006.1:16584-36684 GCA_964654345.1 uncultured Methylomarinum sp. | reverse complement strand
TCTTAATTCCTCTCGCCTAAAAGATATTTTCAAGAAAACCTCAAAAGAAGCTGACGGTTTAGCAAGATCAACCGATAACGCCGCCAAAAAAACTAAAAACCTTTCCAATTCATTTGGTACTTTGCGTTCCGCAATTGGTGTTTTAGGCTTAGGTGTAGTTGCCAGAAGCCTATTTAAAACCACAGCAACCCTCCAAGATTTGGAAGTGAGATTAAAGTCACTTACGAAAGAATCGGGTGAGTTTGATGCAGCTCAACAATTTATTATAAACACTGCTGAGAAACAGCATAAATCTATTGGAAATCTATCTGATAGTTATTCAAGGCTTAGAGTTTTGCAAAATTCTGGCATTATATCAGGGAATCAGACGCGATCAATGTTGACGGGTCTTAATGATGCTGCAAGCGCATTAGGCGCAAATACTGCACAACTAGGTCAAGTTTTCTTTGGTCTTGCACAAGGTCTATCCTCTCCAAAACTAAAGGCAGAAGAACTTAACCAAGTTATGGAGCCATTGCCGGGATTATTGCAAGCAATGGATAAGGCAGTTGCAGGGAATGGAGATGTGGTTGCTGGTTCGTTTAGAAAAATGGTTCTTGATGGTGAAGTAACATCAAAAATGTTTTCTGAAACATTAGTTAAAGCATTAGAAGAATTTGAAGGTGCCGCTGAAAGAATGGGGGGCAATTTAAATGCATCATTAACCGATGTTGATAATGCATGGACAAAACTTGTCATGACGATTGAAAAAGAGGGCACTATACCAGGTGCTTTCAAGTCTGTGCTTGATGGTATTACTGTTACTCTTAATGCGCTGGCAGATTTTGATGTGTTTTTTTTCTCAACAATGGCTATTGCTGATAAGTTTTCTGTTACTTTATCAACGGGATTTCAGACTATTGTTCTTGAGATAGAAGCGGCGTTTAAATCTATGGTTCAGGCAGGCATGGAATCGCTTGCATCATTCACATCCAGTTTAGCTAATGGAGCTAGTTTTTTAGGTCTTGATTCACTATCCGATTCGTTAAATCGTTTTGCTATCAGTGTAACGCCAGGGGTATCAGCAGCGGATGAACTAGACGAAAAATTACGTGCGCTTGGTGCATCATCAATAGCGCAAAAACAAGCCATTGACGACAATGTTGTTTCTTATATTAGAATGAATGAAGGGCTTAAAAAATCAGCAAAATTCACAGGCAATCAAAACAAGGTCAATGAGGTAACAACCGAGATAATCAAAAAACTGACTCAAGCACAAAAAGATAGAATCGAAGTTGAGAAGCAAGGGCAGCAACTCTTTAATTCACTAGCAACTGATTCAGAAAAGAATAATGACGCATTAATAAAAGCAACCAATCTATATAACGTGGGTGCGATTGGATTAGAGACATACAATCGTGCGCTAGAAAAATTCTATCAGGTTCAAAATAAAGACAGTATTGAAAAAGAATCTGCAATAGCTCAAACATTTGAAGAAGAAATACAAGGCTTAATTGATTATAACAATGAGCTGGTGATGACTGAAAAGCAATATTATTTAACTGGATTAGCTGCTCAAGAATTATCCCAAGATCAGATTAAAAAAATAGAGGTTCAATACGATATTGTCCAAAGCTCTAAATCAATAGCTGATGCAAAAAAACAACTGAAAGAAATTGATGATTCATTAAGTAATTTTGATGGGTTAGAAATTACTTTTGATGTGTTTGGTGATCTTGATTCAAGCATCATGGATATTGGTAACGCTTTTGAACACATGACTGATCAACTGGCAGACAATGCCGACATGATTAGTCAGAATAAAGATGCATGGAAAGATTACGCAGCCAATACTAATGACATTGGGCAAGAGCGTAGCGACAACATAGCACAATTCGCTAAACGTGAGCAGCAATTAAACGAGAAAACAAAAAATCTTTACATATCTGGCACTCTTGAAATGGCATCGTCTATTGGAGGGATGCTTAACTCCATCGCGGATATGCAGGAAGAAGGATCGCAAAAACAACTGGCATATCAGCAAGCAGCAGTAGGGGTTGAAGCGGCCGTTGCATTAGCAAAAGGTGTTACGGCTGTGATGAATGCATTGCAAGGCGACCCATACACAGCCATTCCACGAGCGGTAATAACGGCTGGAATTGTTGCTGCACAATTAGCCCAGATAGGACAATCGTTTTCATCAATTTCAGGGGGTGCGTCTGCTCCATCAAGACAAGAAACTCAAGGGCGCGGCTCTGTTTTAGGCGATGCAACGGCTATATCTGAATCTCTCGGTAATAGCCTAGAAAACTTAGAAGAAAGTTATGATATTGGGCTAGAGCACTCTTCTAAAATGCTGGTGTATTTGCAAAATATAGACAACAACACTAAAGCATTAGCCATTGGAATCTATCGCTCAGAAGAGTTTCAAGATTTTTCAGCAAACCCTTACGCTAATTTGACGACTGGTATTGAAAAAGGCGCGGGCGGACAGTTCACTGATAGTGTTGCAGGTATTTTTAACAGCATACCTGGAGGCGGCAGCATTATCGGGACTATTCTTGATTCTGCGTTTGGCTCAAGAAGTAAAGTCACAGACACAGGCATACAGTTTGACCCTAATCAAACAGTAGGGAATATATTCGAAGGTGGGTTAGATAGCCAGTACTATTCAGAAATAAAAAGCTATGACAAGGCATTTTGGTTTAAATATAACGAAAAAACCACAATGGCCTTCACTGAAATAGAGGGTGAAATAGGAACGTGGTTTGGCAACATAGTGACGGGAATCAGCTCATCGGTTATTGAGGGAACAAAAATACTAAACGAAGATTCTTTTGATTCAGTTAGAAGTGAAATATTAGCGTTTCAAACTGGACTTGATGCAATTTCTTTAAAAGATATGGATGTTGATGAAATGGAAGAAGCCATTGCAGGGGTATTTAGTAAATTCTCAGATGAGCTGGTGCTATCCGTTGCACCTCAATTACAAGCATTCCAACAAACGGGTGAAGGATTATTTGAAACCCTAGTTAGGGTCTCCACGCAGGTTGAATCAGCAGGGATGCAATTATCCATGCTGGGTATGGAGGCTATTGACTATCTGGATGTAGTGAATAAGCAGGGTGATATAGGCGCAGAAATTGTAAGGCAAACTATATTACAAAATGAGGAGTATCAATCTATCTCAGAAATCATGAGAGTGGTTACTGGCGATAGTAAAGACTTGGTTGATACTTATAAAGACCTGCATCAAGCGCAATCAATTCTCATGGGTACAGGGCTTGGAAGCACTGCTCTATCGTCTACTCTGATAGGTGCATCAGGTGGGTTAGACCCATTGAATGATAATCTGGACTCATTCTTTGAGGACTACTTCAGTGAGCAGCAACGCTTTGATGTTAACTTAAAAAGTATGCAGGACACATTTAGAAATTTGAATGTGGAAATGCCAGAATCAAAAGATCAATTTAAGGCTTTGGTTCAAGGAATAGATGCAACAACAGAAGAAGGACAAATATTATTAGCTAATTTATTATCGCTATCACCTGCTGTATCTGAATTAAGTGATGATTTTGAAAGATTGGACAAAGGATTGGCTGGATTTTCTATTTTTGTAGATGATGCCATCAAATTATTAGGATTGTCAGGGAAAGTAAATGTTAAGGATGTTGCTAACGATTTTGGGGGCGTTGATGTTGCCAGTGATAAGTGGGGTCGTTTTTTCGATCATTTTTATACGGACATTGAACGTGCAGAGGTTACGGCGGTAAATTCAAATAATCGAATTAATGAAGCGATAAACAGCCTTGGGATTGATGGATTAACAAAAGAAAATTATAAGGATTCATTTGTTGCCATGTTAAAAGCTGGATTTTTAACAGCAGAGCAACAAAACATAGGGCTTGATGTAGGTATTTTGATTGCTGATGCTCAAGATCAAATGGATGAATATACCGACCTGTTGGCTAATCAATTTACTAACATCATTAGTCTACAAGAAACGAAATATGATAAAGAGATTGAATATATAGACAAAATTAGTGGGTATCTTGATTCATTATTATTAAATGACCAGCTATCAACGCTTACCCCTGCTGAAAAACTAGCGGAATCACGGGCGCAATATAGTACACAGCTTGCCTTGGCTAATTCGGGTGATTCAGAAGCAATAGCAAGCATTACAGATTTTGCAGACACATATTTAGATCAGGCAAGAAGTTTTTACTCGTCAAGCGATCAATACGGGCAGATATTTGACAACGTAACAGGGTCTCTAGGGGGTTTACGTGATGATATTGCTAATCAAGTTTCAAGTGACGACCCTAATTCTTCTATAACAACAGCGGTATTTGATCAGACAAAGGCTTTAATTGAGAGTAGCACCGCTGATGCACAAGCAATACTGGACGCATTAAACAAAGCATACACACAAGATCAAATCCAAGAATATGGCTTACAAAGCTTATTTGATGGCTTGCAAAACCAACTGGACATTGAAAGTCAAGTATCTGGCTTGACCGTTGCAGAAGGCGCACAATTACAATTTGAGGCCATCAGAAAAGCCGAAGAAACTCAGAGACTAGAAGCTGAAAAAACAAGGAAAGCAATACTTTTAAGCACGTCTGTTTCGGATAAAGATATACAGGCGTTCATGGATGAAAATAGGGGCGACAATCTAAAAATATATGATACGGCACAAGATTATGGAATTTCAGCAGATAGATTAGCCTCTAATTCTGAGTTCTCAGCACAACAGATTGACCAGTTCGGGCAAGACAATGGCAGGGATCGTCTAGCAGGTGGCGGCGTAGGGCAGGCGGTTAAAGACTCAGATATAAGAAGCTTTCTTGCTAATGAATCTGATCCATTCAAAATATATGAAGCGGCTATTAAAAATGGTATTACATCATCAAGGTTAGCGGCTAATTCTCAGTTCACAAGAGAGCAGATTTTAGAGTGGGCTGATGCTAATAATCTTCCTCGTTTTGCAACAGGAGGGGTAACAACAGGGTTATCATTAGCGGGGGAAGATGGCACGGAAGCAATAATCCCTATTCCAAGCGGCTATGTTGAAGCCAGAGTTACCGGCAGTGTAAATCAGGAAATGGTTTCAGAATTAAAAGCACTCAGGGAAGAAGTGCAATTAATGAGAACGGAACGCGCACAGCATACACAGCTATTAATTGATTCTAATTATGACGCTAATGAAATGGCTGCCAATAAAATATCGGGTGCTACTGAAAAAGTAGCAGAACAAAACCGACCTGAAAAAATGGCGGTTTCTTAATGGTGACAGATGAAGAATACATCTCTTGGTTAGATTCTCATGATGCTATTAGGTGTATTTTGGCAGATGTTAATTGTAAAAGTAATGGCGTAGAGATAACGCGTAGATTTTCAAGTAAAGATATGCAGGGCTATGAGCCTATTATAAGCGGCGGGGTAACATTTAAAGAATCGATTAGCTTAAATTCAAGCGCGGGGATTTCATTCGGCGGTATTACATTAAATAATTATGACGATACTTTTTCACACTTTTTGGATGATAAATGGGTAAAGCGAAAAATAATTGTAAGTGTTGGGGATGTTAGATGGAACATAGAAGATTTCAGAATAATATTTAACGGCATTACACAGGATATTGACTCAACTAGCTATCAAACATTAGTTATAAAAGTAACTGATAAAATGCAGCGTCTTAACCATCCTGTGACTGAGAAAATACTAGGTGGTGGGACTATAAATAAAGATAGGATTCTACCTTTGTTGTTCGGAGAATGTTTCAATGTGACACCTCTTCTAGTTGACCCGTCTCAGCAAGAACATATGGTTCACAACGGTGTTATTAATTCAATTATTGAGAGCCGTGATGATGATGTTCCAATCAGTTCAAACAATTTAATTCACAAAGGTAGTTTTGAGCCTAATCAAGGCGTGTTCGGTGCTGTAACAGCATCAGCTCAAGGAGATGGTTTTGGAGGTTATAAAGATACGGTGGGGCGATTAGTTGAGCATATAGTCACTAGCTATGGAAAAGAAGATCAACGCTTTAGATCAGAAGATATAGACCACTCTAATTTTGAAGCTTTCGAGTTTTTAAATAGTCAGGCAGTCGGTTTATTTATAGCAGAAAGGGTCAATGTCATTACTGCCATAACTCAATTAGCTGACAGCATCGGGGCGCAGGTTATATCTTCACGACAGGGGCTATTGAGAATCATCAAAGTTCGCGCACCACTACCGGGCAATGTGCCGATAATAAACGAGGAAAATAGGTTAACAACAAACACCGGTGATTTTTTAGTACAAACAAATGGTATTAATTTACTCTCACATCATCAGTCTATAACTCGAATATTAACCGACTATGACATTATTGAGAATGGTCTATCTATCTCTAGTCGATTGCCAGTAAAAGGGACAATAAAAATAGGTTATTGCAAAAATTGGACAATTCAAAAAGAAGTCACAACAGGCATACCGCAAGATCATAAAGATTTATATTCTCAGGAGTGGATAACTAAAACTGCAACCGATGAAAGTGTTGCTGAGGACTATAAAATTGATAAAGAACCGGTTCAGAAAGACACGCTTTTAATCAATGGCGATGATGCACAAGCAGAAGCAGATAGGCTGTTAAATATATTCTCAATTCAACGCACAATTTACAAAGTAAGCGGCTATATAAATCTAATTAACACTGAATTGGGCGACGATATTATTTTAAATTTTGATAGATTTGGGCTTGATGGGGGTAAATACGGCATAGTTTTATCAATTGATATAGATTGGTTAAAAATGAGAGTAACGCTTGAGGTGTTGGTCTGATGATAGTCAAAAACGATAAGGATTTATTTTTAAGACAAGCTCCCTATCGGCTTCTACCTATGCCGTTACCCGAAGGCACAACAATTGATTTTACTAATGTTACAGGTGAGACAAAAAACGTATTAATCAATACCGCAGGTACAGCGTTAATTAATTCTGATACAGCAACTACAGCAGCGAATACAGCTACATCCGCAGCTAACACAGCTACATCTACTGCTAACACAGCGACGACAACCGCTAACACAGCAAACAATACAGCATCAAGCGCAATAACAATAGCGAATCAAGCACTATTAGAAGCTCAATCCGCTAATAATAATACAGCGGATATAGCCAGTGACAATAAAATGACGCTGGATGAAAAAAGTTCGATGAAAGGAATCTGGGACGCTATTTATAAAGAAAGAAGCGGAATATTAGTCATGGCGACGAACCTAGGCGTTAGCTCTGCAACGTATCAAAATAAATATACAACGCTTTATAATTATTTACAGCCAATATTAGGGTTAAACGCATCAAATACAGCATTCACCAACGGAACGTCAACCACTGCGATAATAGGTCAAACGCTAAGAAATAACGTCTCTGAATATTTTAATGAGCGTCAAAAGATAATGAATTCGTCTTCAATTAAAGCTGCAACCACAGCCAATTGGAGCGCGGTTAATAATGATGGAGGAAAACCTCAGAACGGAGCGGATAAAACATCATTAAACACAGCTCAAGGCATTACAGGACAAGGATCGTTAGCAACTAGAAACAATGTAACAGGTGCTCAAATATCAGTACCAGCGTTAAATTCATCGGGAAATCTTAACGCTAATGCGGTAAATGCGAACTCGATCAGCACATCAGCAATGAATTCTATTGTCGCTAATATCGGAACGTTAACAGTTGGCGATATTATCGGCACTAATAATATAGACATCACGGGAAGAGCTGTTTTTAACGGCAGTTCTTATAGTTCTGGGTATTCTGCTGCGGTTGTTGCTAATGATTCCAAAAACTCACAAGTTGGTGGAATATTTATAAAGGGTAATTCTTCAGCTATAGGGATGATCATATACGGTGATCTTATTGTCTTGCAAGGCACAATTTCATGTGGTGGAATATCATTAATGACGGTTGAGGGTGCTGTTAACGCCCAAACTGCTAGTAATGCCTTAAGATTTGGTAATTCTACACCTACAAATTTCTGCAAAAAAATAGTTACTCAAGCAGGAACCGCAAACGCATCTGGCGAGGGGTTTACTTTTAGCATAGCAGGATCATTGGCGGGGACATATAGGACAACTGGGAACTCAAACGGTTTTAATATTACTGACGTGAGTGATAGACGATTAAAAAAATATATAAGAAAAGAAGTGTTAGGGCTGAAATTTATAAATAAGTTAATCCCCAGAACTTATCGAATGAAAGCCGGAGATTCTGTATTAAGACACCATGGGTTTGTAGCTGACGAAGTCGGATCATTATTTGATAATAAGACTAATATCGATTCTTTATATACAAAAAACGGTGATTATTACGGAGTTGGAGTAGTCGCTTTAGTTAGTCCTGTGGTTAAAGCATTACAAGAAACGACTAAGATTGCAAATGTAGCAAAAGGGAAATACGCAAAGTTGCTTAAAAAGGTAGGGGATATGGCGCGATCAGCCATAGTCATGAGAAGTGATATTAAAGCAATGAAAGAAGATATTAAAAAATTACAGGATGCACAAAATGGGTGATATTACTCAAAACATGCGGATAGTTGATAGTAATATTGCATTGAATTCAACGATGACAGAAGTTAATGCTTCCAGCTCTAATCCGGTTGTAGCTTTAAATAAGCGTGGAAAGTCTAAAACGTGGACTACGTTTTCATTAACCACTTCTTTGATTGTTGTTTTTTCTAAGATTGAGACAGTTTCATGCGCTTCATTTTGTTTGTCTAATTTCTCAAGTGCAGCAACCATGCAAGTGGAATTTTATGATACAGCCGGAAGTGGAACACCTAGTAGTTCAACCGCATTTATCAATTGCTGTGAATACAGCCCCGCAGAAAACACAACCGTTGGTTTTAGCTACGCAGGTGGCACTTATGCAACAGTATATTTTCCTGAAACAACAGCCGCTAAAATAAAAATCAATATCCTGGACACTGCTAATACTGATGGGAAATTAGAAGCCGCTTATTTAGTTGTTGGTAAATATTGGTCGCCAAGCGTGAATGCCGAATATGGCTTGAAAATGTCTTATGTTGATTCGTCTAAAAGATCCAGAAATGGTGCAGGAGACTTGATGGTAGACAACGGATTTATAAATAAAGAGTTGGCATTTAATCTTAACTGGCTTAATGACGTAGACAGAAAAAAACTGGTTCAAATGAGCTACGCACAAGGCATGAATAATCTTATCTTTATTGACGTATACCCAAAAAGCACAGACAAGAATCAGCAACAAATACATCAAATATATGGGGTCAATGTTACAAATGCATCAGTGAATAACAGGGTTTATTTAATTGACTCCACAACTATAAAAATTCAGGAAATTTAATAAACATGGCAAATACTACTTTTTCACAGCTAAACACTGAATTAAACGACCCGGCAGATAGTGCTATTCTTGCGGTTGAGCAAGGTGCAACTACTCAAAAAATGACAAAAGCATCATTGCATAAAGCTATTAAAACTGATGTTATTTTAACAAAAAGTATTGATACACCAGTTTCAGCTAATGCAATAAATTTAGATGTTGCCAAATACAGTATATTCCATGTTTATGTTGATGCGGTTGTTAATACCATCAACGTCCTTAATTTAAGCTCAACACATGATACGAATATAGAAATCAATTACCAGCAAGATAATAATGGTGGCTATGCGATAAATTTTGGAGGTCTAAATATTCGTTGGCAAAGACCACCAACAAATTTAAACACACAAGCTGGGATGTTATCGACGGTTAGGTTAAAACACCGAAGTGGTACAAATTTTTGGGTGGGTGTATTTGATGGGTCAACGGGAACCAATGGAACAAGCGGAGGGACAGGGAACGTAAATCTAAAGCCACAGATTATTAATTTTATTCCGAATGGAGTTGCCACTGAGCAATCCGCATATTCTTATCAAATACCGATCAATACATTTGCTGATCCAGAGGGCGGAGTGCTTATATGGTCAGCAAGTTATGTAAGCTGGGGTACATTTGATCCCGCTACACGAACATTATCCGGTGTTCCAACCATAGCTGGAACACAAGCTGTGACTATTACAGTTGAAGATGAGCATGGCGCACGAGAAAGTAATAGTTTTAATATTATTATTTCCCCAGCGGTTGCATCTAATTCAGCACCGCAGATAATTAATGCAATTTCTGATTCTACTGTCACTGTTGGCTCTAGCTACATTTATACAATTCCAACCAATGTTTTTTATGATGCTAATAGTGACGTATTAACACTAGCATCAAATGCATCTGGATGGTTGACGTTTAACCCAGCAACAAGGACTTTTAGTGGAACACCCTCAGCAGGCGATATTGGAACAAACTCTATTAATGTAACTGCAACAGACCCCAGTAACGCCTTTGTAACAGATCAATTTAATATCTCTGTAATAGCAGCATCAGGAAACAACCAACCTCCGACTATTACTAATCCAATTGGAAATAATGTTGCAACAGAGGGCGCGGTATTTAACTACACTTTCCCAGCAAATACGTTTAATGACCCTGATGGCGATACATTAACATACACATCAAACACTCCTGCTTGGCTTACGTTTACGCCATCGACACGAACGTTTAACGGAACACCAGCAGCAGGGGATGTTGGGACGGTAAACATTAATGTAGTTGCTAAAGACCCTGGTCAGTTATCTGTAACCGATACATTTACTATTGTTATCTCTGCATCAGGCGGTGGAGGCAATCAAGCCCCTATAATCCTAAATCCAATCATTAATCAAATTGCTACAGAAGCATCAGCGTTTTCATTTGTTGTGCCAGCCAACACATTCAATGATCCAGATGGGGACACACTGACTTATTCATCAAGCTCAACATCAGGTGGATGGTTGTTTTTTAATCCAACAACTAGAACTTATACAGGAACACCAATAGCTGCAACAGGTGGAACGTCTATTACAGTGAATACAAAAGCAACTGATCCAGACGGGCTGAACGTAACCAGTTCTTTTACGATAGCTATTAATAATCCACAGGTAATCACAAATTCTATGAGAAAAGGTATAAATTCTAACTGGGTATCGGGATGGGATAACCCACAATATTTCGTTAATTTAGCGAGATACATGCAGGAGTGGACTAATTTCGACACGTCTGTTATTTCAACAAATCAACATAAGGGTAAGCTAACAACCAATTCATCAACAGCTAATTATAGGTCGTTATTTTCACATCCAACCCAAACAAGACCAGCCGGAAACTATACGATCAGATGGACGGGAACAGGGCAGATAGGGATTGGACTAAACAACCCGCCTACAGAATTACCTTACACAGGGACAAAAAACATTACGGTCAATCTTACATCATTCACGGGCATGTTCGTATGGTTTAAGGGTACTAATCTTGATAGTTTAGAGATTATATTACCGGGAATGGTTGCACAATATGACGGTGGAAATGAATGGCACCCAGATTATTTAACTTTTTTAAATAGTTTAAATGTTCAGATGATTAGATCAATGAACTTTACTCAATCCTCTTTGTTCGTGGGTCGGAATTTTGCAGATTTAACAAAGAAATCAGATGTTAGTTTTATTGAGCACATGCCTGTTGAAGTTCTGTGTGACTTAGCAGAAAGAACAGGCATTGACCTTTGGTATGATGGCCCGGCAAGGGGGACAGATGCATGTTTTAATTCTCTTGCACAAGAGTTTGCTACACATCTCCATGCAAATACAATTCTTTATCTTGAAGCCATAGGTAACGAGGTTTGGAATACAGCGGCATCATGGAACGGTAACACTAACTGGATAGCAAGTTTAGGCGCACAGAGATATAACGTTACCGCCAGCTCTATTACAAATAACATAACGCTTAATAATCATGGATTAACAACAGGAGACAAAATAAGGTTGTGGTTGCGTGAAGATTATGGCTGGAATGCACCAGAAAAGGTGCAGCCTTGGCAAGGAAATTCAGGTAATGACATGGTTGTAACTGTAGTCAATACTAATGAATTTAAAGTTACAGGAAAATGGAGTAATCAATTACTTGTATTTAATGTTGATTATTCTAAATTTATTATTTCAAAAGAGTCTGATGTAACTTATTTACTAGATGCTAATTATGCAATAAGAAGCAATCAAGTCTGGGATATTTTCAAGAACCACCTCCCTGCCAATAGAATGAAATTTGTATTGGCTTCACAATATGGCGCACCGTCAAGGGCTGGGAATAGACTGAATGCATTGCCTAACCTAAATACCGTTGATTACGTTGCCGGTGCGCCATATTATTGGGTCGCTCTGTGGAGTGTTAAACTAGAGGTATCAGGAACACAAATCATCCCTAAGCTATATTGCACTGAATTTAACGCATCAATTAGCGTAGGTATTTATGCTAGTTCTGCTAATCCGACTCTTCAAGACGTAATAGATGGCACCGGGAATCCAGTAAAACATCAAAACTTTACTTATCCCCGCGCACAAAAGACTTATACAAGCATGACAACAATGACGGGATTAACGGCATCGGCTGCTTATACATGCCATGCTGTTCTTATCGACTCATACGGAATGGCTAATAAGTTAGAAATAAATTTCAGCCAAGTGACTGGCACTTATACAGTAGTTAATACTGAGGATGATTTAGCTAACAGAGAGTGGGTGGAAATCTCGGGAAAGATGCGTAGTAATTATGCGGCTCATTCATTGCAAGGAGTAGAGATAACAGGCTATGAAGGTGGGCCACATTACTCACATAATATGCCAGATAGTATTATTACATGGCTATATGACACCTATTGGAAATCTGCTATTGCAGAGAAAGTTTATGGTGATTTTTTAACTATTATTGCTGGGCTTGGATTCAAAGATTTAAACATATACAAAGACTTATCAACAACAAGATTTGGTTTAGCAATTGATTATGCATCGATGGCTACGGATAGCAGAGCCAAAGCTTTTCAATCGTTTGGTGACAGTATTCCTGTTATTAATGTCCCTGTTCTTAGTGCGCCAGCGTTAACGATGGGTAGTGCAGTAACAAATGGGCTTGATTTAACAAACTATCAAAATGGGCTAACTTCTTCTGTAGCGGTAGGATTTTCAATTGTTTTGGGAGATGATGACGGGCTTTTCTCCATCACTTCTGGGGGAATGTTAAGCGTTGGCAATAAATCGAAATATGATTTTAGTAAAACATCGACAAGAGTCATAGGAATAAAGGTTGATGATGGTACAACAGCAATAGTACAGTCTCAAAGCTTTACTTTAGGGGGAACTGGTGGCATTGTCGGTGGTGATACATCAGCAGGCGGAGGAGGTGGAGGGACATTAACAATTGCTAATGCAATACCCGATCAGTCAGCAACAGAAGCGCAAGTTTTTAACTATGCTTTTCCTGCTAATACATTTAATGATACCGCAGCCGGAACGCTTGCATATACGTCTAATGCATCAGGATGGCTAAACTTTAACCCTGCCAATAGAAATTTTAGTGGCACACCAACAGGCGCAGAAGTCGGAACATTCTCTGTCTCTGTTACAGCAACAAATACAACATCTAATGACAACATCACTGATTATTTTAATATCCTTATAGCATCGGCTGGCGGTGGAAGTTCATTTTTAAATCTAATAACACCTGATGCGCCAGCAACAATACAGCGGATAGGACTTGACCCAGTTACTCTTATATCTACTGATAAGTATCGCGTAAAACAAGATGGATCAAGTGAATTTCCTTTGTTACAAGCTAATAGTTGGTTGCCTGCTGTTGCCAATGGCAATTCTATTACAGTATCACTAACAATTGATGTTATTGCTATTAAAACAAATGCTCTATTGCAAGGATTGTTTATTGATGTTGATGCGGCTCAAGCAACAAAAATATTTGTTGGTCTTAATGATTCTGTTATTGAACGGTCGCTTACTTATACAAATACATCAGGCGCAACGGTTACACCAAAATTCAGGCTTTCGGCTTCTGATGATACTTTTGCATTAGATGCACATGTATCTAATATTTCTTATACAACGGGTACGGGTGGAGGTGGTGGAAATAATGCGCCAATAGTTGCCAATCCTATATCAAACACTGTAGCAACTGATGGCACTGCATTTAATCTAACCTTTGCAGCTAACACGTTTAATGACCCAGATGGCGATACGTTAATTTATACCGCTAACAACCCAGCTTGGTTGACGTTTACGCCAGCAACAAGGACATTTACAGGAACACCATCAGCAGCAGATGTTGGTACATTGACAATAAATGTTACAGCAACTGACCCAAGTAATGCACAAGTAACAGATTCTTTTAATGTTGTTATATCTGCATCAGGCGGTGGCGGTGGCGGTGGCTCATTTTTAAATCTAATAACACCTGCCGCACCTACTACCGTTCAAAATATTGGACTTGACCCTATTACCCTTATATCTGCTGATAAATACAGGTTTAAACAGGATGGAACAAACCCAAGCACGTTATCTCAAATATCGACGTGGATGGGAGTAGTACAAAACGGGCAAACAGTAACAGTATCATTTACATTAGATATTATCGCTGTAAAACTCAATGGTGGCATTAGAGTTCAATTTATCGGTGTAGACGCTGCACAAGCCACCTTGTCAGACGTCTCTTTAAATGATCCAGTTATAGAGCGGTCAATTACTTATACAAATGCATCAGGTGCAGATGTAACACCAAAATTAAGATTTTCAGTATACGATGATACATTTGTCACCGATGCTCATATTTCTAATCTTTCATTCGTAAAAACTTAACCATAGGAAAAAATAATGACAACATATTTAATAGCATTAGCAATAGCATTTTTTGGAGCAACTTTTCACTGGTTCAAGAGATATACAAGGAATCAAACCAACAGCAGTTTAATTGAGTACATAACTGCGTACAAAGGCTATACAATGGCATCGATAGGGTCAATCATGACCACTGTTGGTGCTCTATTAGGGTCGGGGCATCTAGATATTAGTAATCCATCGACTATTAGTAGTCTACTTTTAGGCGGGTACTTTTTAGATAGTGGAATTAATAAAGATATTCATGTCGATACAATTGAAAACTTTGAAATAGAAGAATATCCAATGGAACAAATTCAGGATATTGAAGAAAAAACACTGAAGCATGAAAATAATTCAAATATAAATCCTCACCAAGTTCAAAGACCTGTTATTACAGATGTAGTAGAAAAAGATAGTAAAAGAATAGGAGAGGATGTTGACTGAATTCAAGCAGAATGTGTTATATTTTAGTATATCCATAACGGTAATTCTATTGTTTCTATCGCCATTTTTATTTATTATCAGTCTTGTTTTTTGTTAATTTTGACTGCCAATATTATTAACGTCGTAGTCTGTTGACTCCCATAATATACATTTCTGGTGCATGTCTTGCCGCTGGTATTACGATGGGCTACAAGCTTAAAACTGTTCTTGTCGATGCAAATACAGCGACTATATTAAGGCTAGAAAGAGAGACATTAATAAGGGCAGAAAAACAAAATGATGAATTGGTTGAACAGCTTATTATTGCAAAAGCTGAGACAGATATTATTTATAAAACACGAATTAAAGAAGTGCCTAAATACATCACTAAAATACAAAAAGTTGATGGTGATTGTAATATTTCTAACGGGGCTAAACGCTTGCTCAACGCAACTGTCAACCCTCTGTCCACAGCCACCACAGGAGTTGCTGGAACCGATGGAAAACCCTCGGATATTAGAGAGGCAGACCTTATAAATTATACACTGAGACTATTGCGTAAATATCATAATGGAAAAGATAAACATAATTTATTAGTGCAATGGCATAGAGACAACCAACAAAAATTTGAGGAATAATTTGATAACGTATTTCAATAGGGTCAGGATAATTAATCTTGCAAACAGAAAGAAAAGAAAGAAAGAAACTATTCAGGAATTTAAACGCTTTCATTTCCCGATAGAAACAGAGCAATGTGGTTTTTTTGAAGCAATTTCCCCAGACCAAAATAAGGGATTTTCTTCAAATGGTGTTTACGGCTGTTTTTTGAGTCACATGGCAATAATTAAAAAAGCTATCGATGATGATGTGAAAAATATATTGATTATTGAAGACGATATTTGTTTTACAAAAAATATTATAGAATTTGGAAATATTTCAATTCATCTGTTAAATAACATGAAATGGGATATTGTTTATTTTGGTCATATGCTGGGTTCTGTAAATACGGCAATGTGCTGGAAGAAAGTAGACCAATCAATGATTACATCACATTTTTATGCATTAAATAAATGCATACTAAAGGAATATTATGCGTGGCTATTGCAGCTAAAAAGTAGACCGAGGGGGCATAAAGAAGCAGGACTAATGCACTACGATGGTGCTCTTAGTACGTTTATTTTAGATCGTCCACATGTGAATGCATATTATTTTTCAAAAAATTTAGGTTATCAACGACCGTCAAAAACAGATATACACAAAACCTCTGTCATAGATAGAAGTCTTATATTGCGCCCAATAGCTCCAATTTACCGCTATATAAAATATTTTTTCCTAAAACTAACATGTTGATTTTTCAATGAGAATACAAAATGTAATTAGTGTATTATCTTTTATTACTTTAATTTTAATATTATCTTTTTCATTTTATGGCACATCATTTGCCGATGAGATTAGAATAAAACTGCCAAAATCTAAAATACTCTATGTGTACGATGGTGATACATTTTTCATCCGATGCAAGTTTTGCAAGGGAAAGCGAATAGGTGTGCGAATTAAAGGAGTTGATACGCCGGAAATTTATGGAAAATGCGATAAAGAAAGGGATGGCGCGATAAAAAGCCGTGTTTTTACAAATCTCAAGATAAACCAAGGAAAAGAAATATACTTGGTTGTTGACGATAAAAAACAATTTGATTATTTTGGTCGAATTCTAGCAAGAGTAGAAATTGATGGCATTGATTTAGGGGGCGAAATTATTTTAAATGGGTTTGGAGTAATTTATATAAATAAACGGTTTGATCGATGGTGCGATGTTCCAGAAAATAAAGAATTAATTCATAAAAAAAGGGCAAAATAATGAAACTATTAACAGCAATATTACTATCACTTACAGTATTAACATTCTCTCATGTAACATTCGCGGCTGGGGTTGTTTTCTCTGGCACGGTTACATCTGTTGATGCGCCCATCGATACGTTTATCACTACTGGCGACACATACCATGTTATTACTCAAATTGAAATTGACGAAACAACACAGACTGGCACAATGACTGATGGAACAATACAGGTCAGCAATAGAGGTGTTGGAATCCAAAGCAATGCAATCAGATATAATACTTCAGTGGGACATATAGAAATAGTGCCTATTAATCCCATAACGATTGGAACTATTCCACTAGAATCTATTAATTTTGACTATACACAAACAGAAAACACAAACCCATTGAATTTTAGCCAGTTCATAAATTCAATTGATTCTGGCACTTTTTCAATTCAGGTATTGGGGGGGAATAATATTATTGAAGGAACGATTGAAAATATAAAAGTTAATCCAGTGCCAATTCCTGCGACAGTTTGGTTGTTTGGATCGGCTATTGCTGGGTTGGTTTTGGTTCGTAGGAAAAAATTGATTGTTGCATAAATAAAAACCCCTGTCATCATATGCCGACAACAGAGGTTCATTTTATCATCGCCTTTCGGCTAGTATTGATTTTCAATATCAATTGCGTCTACCAATTCCGCGACCTTGCCATAATGTAATTTTTTGGCAAGGGCAGGACTCGAACCTGCAAATAATGATTGTCTTTTAATTAACTTTCCTTCATACATTAATAAATTTAATTTCTTAACGTGTGCCATTACACATAGTCTCACCTAAATGCTCTTTCTGTAAAAAGCACTTAGGCTGAGACTGTAGGAATCGAACCTACTTTTTTAAGTCGTTTTAAAATGTAGAGTAATATTAATTAATATGCTGACATAAAGCTATTGTAGTAAAAAGATAAATATAATAAAAATCCTCAGCATAAACGCTGTATCAATTCATTTAAGATAATAATAAAAAATAAGCTGCTACAAATTATGTTCCAGAATTTATGTAATTTAATATGTTAACAGAAACTTTTTCAGTTACAACTACATCAACATTGTTTGCTCGCATTCTAGCTTTTTTAATAGCTAAAAAAACCTCATCAAATCTTGATTTCCTCTTTGATAATTCCAAAGATGATACCATTCCTGAAAGATGAGCGGTTATATATTTTCCTACGTTTTTAACCTCTTTCAATGCGATTATTTGAGCGGGATGATGTTCTGTTGCTGGTGAAGTCTCTTGAAAATGAGTTTTAGTTTCTGTTTTAAACGAAACGTCATCATCTTCATTTAAATAAACGCCTTCTCTTTCAAGTTCGTCTAGTCGCCATCTTATCCCTGGTGGCAATGTAGGTATAGAATCATATAGTTTTCTTAAATCACCAAGTTTTGTTTCTAATCCAAGTAAAAATGTTGCAGGAACATTTTTTGCTAAAATAGTTCCATCAATTAAAATAATATCTGCTTTTGCAACTTGATTAGTAGAGTCTTTTAATAAAACAGAATCCCAATATTTAGAAATATTCTTAATAACATATTTAAGATTTTCATCCACTGTTGTTTCTAATTTTAAATTGCTTGTTTCATTTAAATTTTTATCATCTTCATGAAACATTTCAAGTCGTTTTGTGAAACCTTTAAACAAATTATCTTTTCCAAAAGTCTTAATTGCCTCAGCGGTTAAATTTCTTGAAACCTTTTCAAGTGAAGATTCTACGGCTAATATTTCGTGTAATTTTGCTGTCATTATTTCCTCTTTAGTTGGAATTTTAATGCATTCCCAGTGCAATATCTCTGGGAATGCATTATATCGTTTAGTTGTACTTAACGATAGTCAAATGAAAAGCAGATAATGGAACTCCATTTACTGCTCTGTGAAAGCGGATAGCCTTTTCTTTGAACTCAGCATTTAAAGAAATCCCTTTCCAGCCTTTAATTCTCAAATCAGGAACTACAAGCATCCTTGTTTTTGAATTGAAAGTATTGCTTGTGCATCTGTAGCTAGAATCGTCGTCACCCTCCCACCAGTCAATAATCTCAAATCTATTGTTGGTATATTGCAACAAAATAGTTTTGTTGCTTTCACCATGATTATCATCAACAATCAATTGTTCAGAATTTTGTATATTTGAAATTTGAATCAGTGAAGTTGATGCATCATAGATAGCTGGTGTACAGCCATCATATGCAAATGCTGGAGCCGATAATAGAAGCAACACGCCTGTTGCAAGAATTAAGTTTTTCATATGTTTTTTACCTCATTTCGAGTTTAATTTAAAATATTAAATGTATAGATTTTACTTTTTTACCTCCTTTTTCACTTTTTAACAATAGTTTTAGGTTGAAATTGACCAGGAATATTCAAAACCACTTCCACGCCTTTTTGCAAAGATCCATCATTTTGACCACTCCACGATGCTTGTCTTTTCAATTGAGTTCGTTTGAATCCTTTGTTTAATAAATAAAAATAAATAGCGTTTGCTCGCTTAGTTGATAACGCTCTTAACCCATGCTTTGTAGCCCCGTGTGAGTGTCCTACAATGTTGACATCAATCTTGTACTTGCTGGATAGATATTTTATTTGCTTTAAATGTTTATCCAGAGACAATTTTTGTTTTTTAAACTCAAAAGATTCATTTTCAAATTCAATAGGAAAAACTATTCTGGCTCCATAATGAACGCCATCAAGATTAATTTTTTGATCTTTTGGGATTATGGGCTTAGTGTAAGAAGGTTGTAACAAATCAGCGTGAACAACACGGTGATTACTTATTTGTGCATGTGCTGCACACCCAGTTAGTGCTGTTGAGATTAGCAGGGGGATTAACTTTAGTTTGTTCATAACAATATACCATTTCGGTTCTGAAAAACCCCCAGTTTAAGACTAGGGGGTATAGCTTAATTTTTAATTAGTGCAGTTCATACCCATCAACTCTAAAAATAAAGTTTCCAACATTTTTAAAAGTCACATCATACTCGATACCGTCATATAAAAGACCAGGAACTTT
>CAZZIX010000006.1:0-16484 GCA_964654345.1 uncultured Methylomarinum sp. | reverse complement strand
GCATACGCATGGTAATAACCGCCAATGTCTTTAGAAGTACAAAACAAATCAGCCAATATAATTTGATCTAATATTTTAGCTGGAACTTCACAGCTAATTGAATTTCCAGACCCGTGCATTTTTCCCGAAACACGAACGCTTTCATTGTTATACAAATTGAATTGATCTAAAGTAAATGAATCTGTTTGAAGCTCTCCTGATTTATTGATGTAAGATAATTGCCACAGCCCTTCCGACAGTTTTATATCATTTTTGTTGTCATTGCTCAGTGAATCTAATTGAGCAACAGCATCTAAATAACTATTTTCAGGATTTGGAGGTTCATTATTTTCCGCAGAAAATGCGATTGAAGACGATAAAATAAGTGATATTTTTATTGATGTTTTAAGTAAATGTTTCATTTTAGTTTGTTTTTAATTTGATTTTTATTCATTTGAATTGGAATTGGTTTTTTGCAATGTTTTACATAAACTCTCCTTTGTTTTTTTGCTGTCTTGCTTCAATATCAATTTTGAGAATTTGATTGATACAATTTTTTAAACTGTCAATCGCTGGTTTATTGTAATTAGTAGAAATATAATTACGATTAATTGTTATAGACTTGTGTTTTAAACAAATATTTAACATATAAAAAAGTTCATCCGCTTTCATTCCTAGTAGTATAAACCTTTTTATATAGTCATTTTCAATAGAAAATTCTATAAAACAATTATCAATAGGATCATCATCCGAATCAATTTTTTTATGATTTATTTCTTTTTTTACAACATCACTTAAATCATTAATAATCGTTTCAGTTACACATAATAAATCATCTATTTTTTTTAGATAAATATTAAATTCTTCTCCTTTTTTATTCAATTCATAATAATCAATAGTTGAGTTTATAGCGCGTGAAACGCTAATAATTGAAGCTTTATTCTTCCCTCCTTTGATAAAAGAACCACCCAGCTTGCTTCTTATCTTAATTTCTATTTTTTCCATTCCTCCCCTCTTACTGTAAAAAAATTAATTATTGGCTTTTATTTTTTAAATATTTTTCTTGTCCATTGCCTTGAAATATGTAGTTATCTTACGAACATCGTTAGCGTTACTCAAATCATAATCGCATCGAACAAGTCGCTTATAAATAATAGCGGCTGATTCTAAAGAAATGGTTATTTTCTTTTTAGTCTCTTTAATTGTACCACCATCTGTGTTAATTTCAACAGGCTTGTTTTTTCTATCCTCTTTATAAAGCTCAGAAGATAATATCTTGCCTTCTCGAAACAACGCTATATTATCTAAAAGCTTATTTTCATCAATCTTTGCTGCTTTAGATAGTGTGTTTATATCTTCAATAAGCTTATCGTAAACAAGTTTTTGTAAGCATTCTGGGAGTTTTAAATACTGTAAAGAACGGTTAATTCTTCGCGTGTCTTCACCGATCATTCCGGCTATTTCAGAAACAGAAAGATTGAATTCAAGCATCCTACGTTTATACGCATTCGCTTCATCTATTTTATTAAGCCCTTTGCGTTTGATGTTTGATGATAGCTGAATAAAAGATGTTTTCATTTTATCAGCATAGGTTATTTCAATGTTTATGCCTTCATACTCAAGTAACAAACATGCTCTATAACGTGTTTCGCCATCTACAATCTCATGCAAGCCTTTATCATTTTTTGGCTTAACAATAATAGGTTGAATCAACCCGTTCTCATAACCATCCTCCTTATTCTTTATATCAGATGCCAGACCTTGTATTGTTTCAATCATTTCTGGGCTATCAAAATCAGTTCGATCTTGAGGGCAAGTAGTTATCAATTTGATATTAACTCGCGTGTTTTGCTGGGTTTGTTTTTTAATGAGTTCCATTTTTAGTATTCTTTCGTTGCGATTATTTCAATCATGTTTTTTATATCTGGGTCAACACTAGTTGATTTGTAATTAATAAGACGGGTTTCAACAAATTTAGTCTCTATTCCCAACGAGATAAAATTATTTTTCATAATTACAGCTTGATTCAAATAATTATCCTGTCGTTTGTCTAAGCCCATCATGACTAAATAATGAGGTTGTTCCCAGTTTTCTTTATTAACCTCAGAAATAAAAGTTGATAAATCTTCAAGATTTTCCTTATCAAATCCTTTTTGTAGTGATTTAACTGTTATGTTAAAAGTTAATATTTCCGGCTCCATGTTTTCAGCGTAAGACATGCGAGTGTAATCACAATTAGAAACACATTCAAGCTTAAAGCCATCGTTTACATTAGATAGACCGCCAGTATGCTTGGGCTGTTTTTTTTCTTGTTTAATCTCCTTTTTTAACTTCTCTTTTGGCTTTAAATCACGCTCAATAACTAAAGCGTTAGCTGAAAGAGGAAGTAGGAAAAATAAAGCAGTTAGTGTTTTCATAATTTATTTTAATTTTTCCAATGCTCCTACATACAAATTTTTACACACATAAAAATCATCACAATTAGAAATAGTATGCACGCTTTTAGACAGAAGACGTCTTAGCTCAAGATTGTCATAATTCTTATATCCTGCAAGCCATGTCATACCCATTGCCGCCCTGATAGCAATACTAAAAATAAAGTAAAAAGGGAAAAAAGAAACGATTGTTGAAAGATTCAAGTTAAGCAATACTTGACCTATCGTCAAGGTAGAAAGCTCTTCCATTGGTACAGAACTTGGCATTAAAAAAAGAAGATATGCAATTAAACAAGTTGCAACAAAATAAAAATAGTTTATTATTAAAAGAAAAGCCATCCGAATTCCATTCACCGCTTCTTTAATAAAAAGCTTCCATGACATTTTTCCTGCTAGGTGTTCCGCCATATAGTAATCAGCAGCAGATATTTCACCAAGATTACATCTATCTTTGGTATAGATTGAAAATTTAACCCCTTTTGCTGAATCAATATTTTCTTTTAGAACCTCTAATTTCTCTTCTTGATGCTTTTTGAGTTTTTCTGAGCAAAATTTACTGGCTTTTTCGTATAATTTAATCATTTTCCACCTCCCCATTCTCAAACCCAAAGCTAATCAATTTATTAGGCTTATCAATAATCAAATCAACCTCATAATTAAACATGCGTAGGATGGCTTTATCACGCGAGGTAACGAAGCTAGACCCTCTATAGATAGCTTTCTGTTTAAGCAGCTTACTTGATTCCTTTGGAGCTGGATTAGCCGTTGTTAACTTATATCCCGTTCCTTTTAAATAATATTCAACCGCGTCTGAATTAGTTACTACAGACTGAGGAAGTTTTGTTCTAATGGGTGTATCAAGAATAGAACGGCTAGATGCAAGTGGTACTTTATTCGCTCCACACCCCGTTAAAATTACAATTGATAATATAAAAATAAGTTTTGTTTTCATGTTTTTTCACCTCAAAATGTCTAAAAATAATGCTACTGTTGCTATTGCAAAAACAGCCGTTCCAAATGTTGATCTAAATACTATATTTTTTTGTTTAACAGATAATAAAAATAGGTTTTGGAAAATAAATGCACAAAGCAATATTAGATTTCCATCGTTGAATTTCAGAATTAAAAAAGATAGTAATGTAATGAAAAGCAACTTGAGTTGAATGACTATTGCCTTAAAAAACTTGTCCTGTTTTTCATCATCTGATAATAAAAAGTCTCCGATATATTTATCGAATACAAGAAATGTCATAATTGCGCCAGAGACAGTTACAAAATAACTAGAAAATGACAGGGCTGGGGTTACAGTCAATAACCCCGCCACAACAAAAAATATACAGATATTCGCGGTCATTAACTTACCGTAATTAGTAATTTTGTCATGAATAAATCTAGTAATCATAAACATTACCCCACGAAGGAAGATGAACCCCGGTGTTAGTCTGAAATTTAATAACTTGTCCAAACTCAGCAATTACAGTTGGTCTTAAATTCATGTAACCACCAGCTTGATTACTTGCTAAATCCCGAACATTCGAACTCATTTCACCTTCGAATGACTTATTAGAGTTATCGCCCGAACCGTCATAGCTACCAAATGAGCCTATTAATGCAGTTGCACCCGCACCGAATAGTTTCCATCCGAAATGATAGTTAACATCACCGGGTATACCTGCCTGCCCTTCTTTGTCTAAAGCATCCCCAATACCTGAAAGTCTAATCATGCTGCCATCAGGCAAAACAACCCATTCAACAACTAAAAGCTGGCTTGCCTGGATAATTTCATTAACTCCAGAATATTTTTTAGCGTGTCCTAAAACTTCAACACCACGAGGAATAACAATATCTGTTTTATTAACAGAATAAACATCATTGTTTAATATCCCTCTAAATCCACCTTGAAAATCTGAATTAATCTCCTGTTGTAGTGAAATATTCATTACTGTAGCGGCTGGCATTAATGGATTGTTCGGGTTGCCATTAAACGCATCAATAATGACTCTTTTATTAGATGATCCGCTACCTTGATTGTTATTTTGGCTATTACCATTACTATTTTGTCCACCTAATCCATTTTGTTGCTGAAAAGAATAGCGTGCTTGATTTGAGTCTTTTTTAGCCTTTTTTAAAACAGCAGCAACATATTCATCAGGGTCAACCCGTCCCATTTCATCGGTAGGAAGCCCCATTGGGGAGTTACTACTTTTATTTTTTGAACCAGATTTATTCCCACCGGTAGCGTAACCCAATGTTTTGTCAGAATAGGATTGAATAGAAGCTAAATGTTGCTCATAATAAAATTTTTCCATTTCATCTTGAAATAAAATCTCATACTTTTCTTTAGTCGTTAAATTTTCTGCAATCTGTTTTGCCTTTTCTTTAATAGTCCCCTTTAGTTTATTAATTCTGTCTAAATTAGGATTAATTTTTTTATTATCATTAATTCGTGGACGTTGTGGGATTTGTTTAACCTCCTCGGTTTTTGCGTTTTCTACATTTTGCCTCGCAATGAACATTTCATAAATGACATAAAATATAATGATTGACGAAAAAATAACTATGTATTTCTGCAAATCTTTTTTGTTTGTTGCAGGCGTCGCTTCAACAGATTTTTCAATATCTTTTGTTTGATCACTCATTATTTTTCCCTGATTATTTCTGTTTCAGAATCTCCATATTTGATAATAAAGCCGTCATATATCCCACTTATCTCATATGTATTAACCGGAGAAATAAAATCAAAATCAACAATTTCTTCTTGCTTGTCTTTAAACATTCCTAAGAACCCTTTCGACATATAGTTAAATGCTATGATTGATCTTACAGATTGATCGGGGCTGATTTTTATACGTGTAAATCTACCATTGTCATAAACCTCAGAAATGTATTCGCTATCCCAAGAATATTCTTTCGCATGGACTTTAGATAGCTCTGCTTTTACTGCTCGATCAATATCGCCCTTCCTTGTCGATTTAAGCTCATTAATTTCTTGTTTAAGAGTTACATTTTGTTTTTTAAACCCACTTACATTATTAATTGATTGGCTGTTATGTGAAGAATTTTCGGAATATGGAACGTGAGGAAAAGCACCAACATTCCCCATTGTCTGATTGTCTTGTATGAAAATACAGGGTGCATCAGCTTTTTTTAATCTAGATTTAATAAATGTAACTGTATATGACTTATTGTTCTCATCAACAGCGGTAATAGTTGTTATATTAGCCGTAGGGTTCATGGGTCGAACCTTTAAATGGTTTAAATCTTTTACAGCTTCCCATAACTTCGTGTTTGTTAAACTGGCAAATTGTATGGAAATTGGAAAATGTAATATTGTTCCTGCTTCTAAAGAACTGCGAACAACATAAGATTTATTTTGATTCCACTGGATTAGTTCACAGTCCTGTGATTCAGTGATTAATGCGTTTGATGTTTGGCTGAAAATTATTGCTGAGGTGGCAATAACAGTTTTTATTTTGTTTTTCATTTTATAACCTTTTCGGTTTGTTTTGAAGAAAATTTACAGATTTGAAAGTCTATTTAATGTCAATTATTTCATCGCTAATAACTTGCAGCCCAATAGGATTCTCAAGCATGATTTCTCTTAACTGGTCTTTTTGCTTGTTTTTAATAAATTGTTTTGCGTAATCATTCTGCTCTTTTTTTGTTCTTATTCTCCATGTAATAGAAACTATTTTTTTTAATTTTGAAATAATAATGCCTTGAGAATCTTTTTTAATCTCATTGACATATAAGTGAGTTTGATAAACTAATTTAGCCTTTTGATTCTTTTCCTGATGCTCATATTCATTAAAAATAAATTGATCTTGCGTTTTAATTTCTATTGTTTCACAAGCATTACAGCCTAATATTTCCTCTATTTTTAGTTTAGCATTCCATCCTTTCTCATCAGTAAATTCAGTAAAATGTTCCTGACTCATCATGTGAGCTATATAACCATAATACAACTGCATAGTTTCAGGGGATTTAGAGTATTTATATTTTGCATATTTGCTTAATACAGATTCCACTACAGAAATAGGGTATTCATCGGTTGCTTTACCATCAGGAAATTCAACTGTCCATGTTCCATCAATACTCATTTTCACAAGGATTGTCTGTGCCTCAACCGTTGAAAATTTATCGGCTAAAGTGGCATTTTTATACGACATAAATACGAGCATTGCAGAGAGGAATGCTGATAGATAAAAGGAACGATTTCGGGATACTTTCATATCCGAATCTTTTATAATTTTTTCAACCACCTTTTCAGGCAAGGGCTGATCTTCTATAATGTATTTATTCATAATTTATATGATTAGTTTTTTAATGTTAATTAATTATACTACATTACAGTATAATTAATATTTATTTTTTAAGTAAATTTCCTAAGCGCTTTTGCGCCGATTCCTGAACTAATTGATAAACCCCCCCCAGCTAACGAACTAGCTAATGAACCGATTGAAATCATGCTCATAATACCGATTAGCAACATCGTTACAAGAGCCAAAGGAAAACCTTCATCAACATTGATCTCATATATGGGAATGCTCATGGTCGGAGACGCGGCAATATTCACAGGCAATTTAAACATTGATATGACTAGCAAATAAACAACAACCAGATTTAAATTAGCGATCACATAGTAAATAAGGTATCCGATGTAAACTTTAAGCCACGCCATAAACAAAAATCGTGTTTCTCTTAAAATGACAAAAGGAATAACAACTATCCCCCAGATGCTTGTAATTGCATAACCCCACAACGCCCAGATTGTTGCTAATGTTGAGCCGAATGCAAATAGGGCTAATAATAAATGTAAAATAGCAAAAACAAATGCACGACCAGCCATCAAAAATATATTAGAGGTATTGCTGGTGATCTCAATATTGTCAAAAAGAACTAATAAAAATGAATTTATTCCCCCTCTATAATGAGAGCCTATTGTTGCTGTGTGTATACTAACGACAATGCCAGTGGCATACGTCCAACCGTAGCTTGTTATATCTGCATAATTATTTAAATAAATTGTTGTAGCAAATATTGAAAATATTAAAACTAATAAATCTATAACTGTTATATCGTCGAATAGATAAGTGATCAGGAATCTAACTATTAAAATAGTGGAAAAAGCCCCAACTAAATACTTTATGTGAAGATAAAGATCGGTGGTTGGCGATAAAAGTATTTGTTTCAACCATTTTAGATTTAAGAAGAAATCATCAAAATTATTCCAAAATTCAGTTGATGATTTAGAGGGAAAATCATCGGCAAGCAATGCTTGTGAGAAAATAAAGAATAAAATAAATAGCCCAAGCTTTTTCATCGTGAGCCAACGTATAAAGGATTTTTGATTGGCGTATGACCTTTTAAATATAGTTTTGCTGCCCGTGTCATCCCCTCTGTAACAAGCTGATCAAACTCGAATAGTTCAACGCTTGCTGCTACTTTAGTTTCCGGATAATCCTCCTGTATTTTATTAATAAAAATAAACGATTTTTCGTACTCTTCTATTTTTGCTTTGTAATTTCCTTTTATACTGTTGCCAGAATAATAAGCTTTTTTACTTTCTACAAATAATTTTTTAGCCAAATCTTCATCATTAGTAGTACTGCATCCCGACAATAACAATGACAATAGCATCAGTTTTTTCATCTCATCTTTCATGATTTTTTCCTTTTTCGTTAAAATAATAAAGTATCAAACCCTTTTCTTGCATTATTACCACCTGCTTCTTGAGGCTGGTTATGTTTAGTTGCTAAATAAGCTACCCTCTGCTCTCTTTCTCCCTGTGTCCGCGCTATTTTCATAATTTCCCTGTTTGTTTCAAGCTTTACTAACTCTCTTATCATTGCTGTGCTTGCTTCTTGCTGAGAAAATCTAAGTTGATTTTGTCCAGCCATTGCTTGTAATGTTTGTAATTCAGAAGAGGCACCAAGGGCTTCTATTTTACTGCCAAGGGTTTCACTTGATAATTTCCTTTTTTCCTCATCCTGATATAGTCTGCTCAATACACGGAGTTGGTCAGCATGTATCTTAAATTCTTCTTGCTCTGTATCAAGCCTTCTTTTTCTTGATGAATTTACAATGCCGCCCACTTGCTGAATTGAAGAATTCCAACCGTCAGCCGTTTGAGGGGTATATTTAAACGCCCTGCCAATAACACCTGCAAGCCTTACACTTGCATTAGCATCTAAATGTAAATTTTCTTTGATAATGCTATTTATTTCCTCGCTTCCCAAAATTGAGGTATACATTCTTAATGCCCCCAAAAAATCACCATCTTTAACTATTGCTGTTGTTTGCAATACTAACGTTTTGTAGCGGTTGTATGTATTAATCGCTGACATTGAGTTTTCAGCAATATTAGCACCCTGCAAGATTGCATCTTCAATCATTGAGCCTATGTTGGCTAAGTCCAGTGTTGGCAACACATAAGAATTAGCTGTTCCAGAAATACTGGCTGATGCTATAAACGACAAAGCTAGAGCTTTTTTCTTTAGTTTCATATTTTTTTACTCTCTCTATATTAATGCGTTAGTTTTACGAAGTTGCTTTATACTGACCTCAATTCCTTTTTCTGCTCCATACTTTTCAAGGTTATCGATGGTCAATTGCTCCTCATGTGCGTGTGATGTGTTAATTACATATTGCTCAGGTTCTACATCTAAAACCACTTTTTTAGATATTCCCAATGCTCTCTGGATAACGTATGCTTCTTTTCTCGGTATTAACGTTGCAATATGATCAACTTCTGAATCAGAAAGTCCACAGCTTTTTTGATATAAATCAACATCCATTTCGGGGTCAGAAAAAAATACAAATGTTGATGCTGATGATTTCAACATAGCCCAGTTTTTTGATCTCATGAGATCGCCTGGAGATTGAGTTATTAAAGATAATGAACCAAGATTTTTCCCCCACCTCCTAACACCTTGTTCTATTTTTTTCATGACACCGGGAAAATCAATTATTAAATGTATTTCCTCAAGTTTTCCAGATTTTGGGGTTGTTCTTAACTCATCACATTCAAACAAACGGGTCATTCTGAAAAATATTTCATTCAGAATAATAGGAAAAACCCCCTCCATTTCCTTGACAGCTTGTACGTTATAACCGATGTATTTTTTATTAGCTCCATCGGCAGCGTCTACATCACAATCAAAAATTGATCCATAAATACCCCCTCTTACGAACCTCGATAGTTTATCTTTTAAACCTTTTGAGCAATGATTATAAAGCTCAAAAAAAGTACGATTTTGTTTTTCATAAGACATAATTTTAGTTAACCATTTGTCTAGCTCCATTTGCTCTTGTTTCGTCAAACTTTGCATTTCTTTTGAAGAATTCAGAAGCAGTAAATTATCAATTGTTTTTAAAAAATGGTCATGGAACTGCATGTCATTAGCCCCTAAACAAGTTGAAAACAAGTTAAATCCTTTTTCGTTTTGCGGGTCTATTTTAAAAGTTCCAGCTATTTCTTTGCCGTAAAGCAATGCTATTTTTTCCCCCCCTTTGTCGGGCTGGACGGTAATCAAATGACCACCATATTTAATAAAATGAGAATCAATTGTGTTACAAAAGAATGATTTGCCTGATCTAGTTGGACCAAATACAACCATCAGTCCACGACTATCAATAATAGTTGAAAAGAAAACAGGTGAGCCGTCTTTTCCCTGAAGAGGGTATAGATACTCATCATTTTTATAATCGGGTACTATCTTGCGTCCCATTGATGATTTATAAACCAGGCTATTTGCGGCAAATTTAGCACTATTAGATTTTAAATCAACAGTACTAATTCCACTCCCACAGGGAAAAAATGTGGAATAAGAGTCAAGATTTAAAGTATCTTCATAGCTTAAACTCAGACCGATTCGAGAGAAAGAGGACACTAATTTAGAACACACATCATTAACCTCATCAGGATTTTCAGAAAATACTAATATTTGTGTAGAACAAAAAGCATGGCGAGAATTAACATTTTTTTCTAAATCCAGTTCTTTTGTAGCAGTTTTTTGAGACTCAGACATAACAGAATGCTTTTCTGCTTCCGTCATTTCTTTATTATTTGAAGATAACATGGATCGAACTGATAAATTTTTACGCTTAATATCCTCAGCAGCTTTATAGAAAAATTGGGGCTTTTCCAATTCCGTCATTGGTTTGTAACGATTAACAATAATATAATTCCCTTTAACTAAAAGGGGGTTATCAACTATTGATATGAAATTACCAGGACTCATTGAATCAGCCGTTAATTGTGTAACGCTTAATATTCTTGCGTATCGTGTCTTATTGCTTTTAAACTCAATCATATTAACCCCTTTAATCACAACAGGGTTAATGCTGCTATTGGCTACAATGTTTGGAAGCCCTTTGTTTGTTGAGCCCTTTGAAAATTCACCTCCTTCCAAGTGTTTTTTTCCCAAAGTTGAAAGAAATGCAATAAAACCAGCCATATTCTCAGGAGACAATTTTTTGTTTTCATTCATTAATGAAGAATAGAACTCTTTTGCATCATCTAAAGAAATGTCTAGTTTTTGTTTTGCAATGTTAATAGAAGCCAGGGAATGAACAATATTACCCATAACATTAAATCTTGTTTTTATACGTTTTCTAGCTATTTTAGAGATGGGTGTCATAATCAAATCTTTAATCAATAATGAAGATTGAACTGCCTCCTCTGTATTGTCTTTCTTTGACTCATAAAAATGAAATAAATGAGTTTTATATAACTTTTTACTATTTAAATATTTAGCCCTCCTTTGAGATAATAAATGTGAAACAGGGTTTTTCCGAGGTTTTAATGAAATGTTAAATCCATCGTTTTTAATAAAATATTGAGTTATATTCACCGTGTCAGGTAAGCGATCATAAAAATTTGCTAACATCAAAGTATTAGTCATTAATGTTTTAGATGTTGCAGAGTCAGGCTCTAAACCTGACAACTCAAAACCACCTAAACATGATCCATTTTGTGAGATTAAAGAATCTTTAAATACTTCTAGCTCATTTATTGCATTATCAAATGATTTTTGATTTGTCATCGTTTTACCTTTTGGTTTGTTTTTTTGAACCCGTTTTAATGGTGGAAGTCGTTACTACGCCATTCCCAAATCCCAAAGATACTGACCTCCATTCGCTACAAATAGCAGAATGATAATCACTTTTAGTACTTTATTAGTCCCCCTTGATTGGATGTCAAAAGCGTACATTAGAAGACCAATAACGACGGCGATTGCTAATAAAGATGGTAAAAGATTATCCAAAAAGAAAGCGACTGTAGCAGCCATAAACTGCTCTGGGGCTCCATAAAACTCACCTCCAGAAGGCGTTAATGTTGGGCTAAATTTAGCGTAAGCACAGGTTATCCCAGTTAAAGATAAAAGAGCAATTTGGTTAAAAATTTTTAATGTTTTCATAAAAGTTTAGTTTGTTTATTTATTTAAGAAATCATAAGTACCGTCAATTTTTTTTATGACAATACGTTTATTTGTTTTTTTAAAGGGTGTTAAAGAAGTGTCCCCGACTGTCAATAAATTTAAATAATTTTTAATGGCGTTAGGGTTTTTTCTAAAAATATTATGCGCTGAAAATATTAATAATAAATAAACAGGGATAGCAAAGTACCAGGACGTTTTATCGCCAATAATGAAACAGCCGCCCGTGAGGGTGACGACTGTAATTGCAGGAATAGAGAAGATGGTGAACTTTTCGAGTATGCTCTTATTAATTTTCAGAGCATCGGGGAGGGTTTTAGTATTAGCCATTTCGGTTTAATTTTGTTTTATTTCAGTTTAAAATGTTTTAGTTTGTTTCTATAGTCGATTACATTTTTAATCTCCTTCCATTTCGGTTTTTTTAAAGTTTTTTATTTTAACCAAACTTTGGAACAATTGTCAATTGATAAATTTTCAATGCGTTTTAAGTGGTGGATACTGATCTATTATTTGGCGCAATTTTCCACCAGTTATACCATTTTTTATCAGATATTTTTCCGCCTTTTTCTTTGGCATACATTCGACTTGTTTACCGTTTTTTTTTCGAATGTCTTTTGCTGTAATTCCTTTTTTCATAATAATATCTTGCGCCAATCCATCTTCTGTACAAGCCGCTGGTAACCCGTTTGAATCTAAACCAATTGGAATGGAAAACCAAACTTTTGATTCCGTTTTGTATTCTATTGGCTTTTTAGTCAATATACCAACTGCCAGAAAAAAAGAAATTACAAGCAAGCAAAAAACCGTTATTTGCAATAAAATCTTAATCATTTTCCACCTCCAATTAAATGATTCAATCCATCCGATGTGACTTCTACCATTTCATTTATATAGCTCATTCCACTCCCGTCCTCACGTTGTTGAAGGTGGATAATAATATCTATAGAACTATACATTTGTTTTTTTATAACGTGAAATAAAGCGTCACCAGCTTTAAGAAAACCAGCCGTATAACCAATAATAAATTCTATTGCTTCTTCACATGTGTTTGTATGCAACGTTGTCATTAACCCTTTGTGACCAGATATAAGCGTTCGATAAGCCGCCGCCGCCGCTTCCATTGAACGTATTTCCCCGATGATTATTGAATCGGGATCACGTCTTAAAGCGTGATCTACGAGCATAGGTAGCGTAACGGGTACTAAGTTTTTACGTTCGTTGTCTACACTTTTTCTTTGTGGTGCTTCCAGGAAAATAACCGATTTATGTTTTACTTGAATTTCGCCAGTATCTTCACCGATTAAAATGCGTTTATCCTCATCTATGAACGCTATCAAAGCGTTAATTATTGAAGATTTCCAAGATCCCGTAGAGCCGCTAATAACAATGTTTTTTTGCGCCTTAACCGCGTCAATTAAATACTCTGCCATTAGAGGGCTTAATGTTCCTATTTCAACGTAATCATTAAGGCAATATTTGAACGGTCGATGCAATCTAATCGTAACACTTGTACCCTCCCTACAAAGGGTTTTATGTGCTGCTGAAACACGCGACCCATCGGGTAATTTTGCATCAAGCAAAGGATGTTCAAATCCAAAAGCGTCTTGTTCTAGCGTGTTTGAAAGTAATTCAAGCGCATCTTCTAAATCCTGTTCGGAGTTGAATTCGTAAATAGATTTTTTTAATTTACCTTTTTCCCTGAACAAAATATGATCGTATCTATCAATATGTATGTCCGTTACATCAGGCTCTTTAAGTGCGCGTGCTATTGGCGCAAAATTATAATCTAATATACGTTTTACTGATTCATTTATTTTATCCTCTTTCGAGCTGATATTTTCCATGGTGTTTTATTTAATAAGTTTGAATTTTATTTTACTTTTTATTTCTGGTGAAATCACTTTCTCTATTGACACTCCTTTTGATTGCGGAATAAGCCATTTTTTTTGGTTGAAGATTCGCGTCAAGTGGGTGTGCATATATTCAGTATTTGAATAATAAGTTACGTCTTCATAGTGTCCTTTGTTGATACCCATTAAAAGATTTAAAAACGCTTTAGTCATTGCGGTTTTTCCTTTGACAGATAGTTCAGCTTCTATAGCATGTTTATTATTTACGATTACGTCAGGTCGTTTTGAAAGTCCGTCTGTCATCATTCGATCAGTCACATACTCAGCATCAGTATCAAAATCAAACGCTAATACTTCTTGTTGAAAAAGCGTGTGATTAATCATTCTTTCCGATATTCTTTGAATATTTGATGTTGGAACCTTACTTTCTGGATGGGTTTCTTTAAGAAGATCGACATACGCTTTTTTAGGGATTATCAAAGGCTCAGGGTATATGCTGAATTTAAATAGACGGACGTAATTGTTTTCAACGAGCCAAGTTACAAAACGTTCTTGAGATCGAGGTTTTAAATCTAATATTTTTGTGAAATGATATTTTGTTGTATAGCCAAATCTACTTATCACATAAGAAAGGTGATCCAGTTTAGCTTTTTGCCTTAATCTGCCACGCGACACAGAAGATTTGGAGCTACCCCTTTTAATACTTATATTAAGTCGGTGCATTTTTTACCCTAAAAAGTAGTGAAACAACCGGATCACACAAGATGTGCAAAAGATTGTTAATAGCAATTAAGCAACAGTGTACATAAAAATAGTGTTACATGCAAATACCCTGTATAATTACAGTCTAAATAGGAGCGATTCTCAAGCAGATCTGCTCAACGTAATCTAATAAAACCGAAAAGGTATATCATGAAAGGCTTTTTTTATCTACCAGAAGCACAATCCGTTTATCTGTTTTTCCTTGACAATCCAGATTATTATTTTTATGGAATAGCCACTTCAATATCAATAATGATCTTGTTTTCAGCAAAATGGAAATCACAAGATCAAAGAACATTGCTAGAAGGATTTTTACTTTCATTAAAAAAGCTTTGCCTATCTGTTTCTTTAATATTTGTCGCCATTGTTCCGATTTTTTTATTTTATATGGCTAGTAATGTATACGGACAAATCCATGTTGAATATTGGAATGATATATTTAAAAATGGATTAACAAGATCAATATTTACAATCATATCTTTGCCTTTGATAGCTCTATGGGCTAAATTTATTATTAAAAGATATATCTATACTTATTATTCGAGCTTAAAAACATCATTAAGATTTAGAGTTTCAGGAGCAAGTATTTCAGATATAAGAATGGAACAAGGACGCGTTACCAAATCTAATTACAACCCTCAAAAATATTATAAAAACAACAATATTCTTCTGGGATTGGATGAAGAAGAAAAACCTCTTTATATAAGCTATGAAGATTGGAAGTCTAAAAATATGAGGGTTGTCGCCCCTACTCAGAAAGGAAAAGGGGTTTTAATAGGAATGATAATAGACCAGGTGATAAGACTTGGGTCACTTCCGATTGTTGTGGATGGAAAGCCTGACAGACACCTTCTATCAATAATAAAAAAAGCCTGTGGAGTGATGGGAGTAAACCTAGTAATTATTAATTTTTATGAAGATTCAGAATATGGGTATGAGCCTTTTTTATGTGGAACTGATGCAGAGGTAAAAGAAAGATTGTGGGAGATTTTAGGATTGCAAGATGTTGGTAACACAGCAGATCATTATAAGAAGCTAGAGCGGAATTATATTTCAGAACTTATAAAATATGGCTGGGATAGAAAAATAACGAGTCTGTTGGGTAGCCTTAAAAATCAAAAGATTTTCGACCCTACTTCATCAGTAGATATACTTAATGAGTTCCTATTAAATTCCGCTGTTTCGACCAACAAAAACCTAATTGATATAGACGAAATATTGAGGAGCAATACAGTGATTTATGTTCGATCGAAATTAGACAATGTTAAAATAAAGTTACTTACTAAATGCTTTATAAGAAATGTTATTCAATCAGCATCAAGACAAGACTTAAATGGAGTTGTTCATAGACCTATAGTAATAGATGAGGTTAAGTTTTTTGTCTCTAAAATGCTCTCTGATGCAATAGCAACAATGTTGGATTTTGGAATAAACTTTGTGCTTACTTATCAGTGTGTGTCTGATCTTTTAAGCATAGACGACAAGAACCAAAATGCAAAAGCTATTGTTGAGTCAATTAATACAAACTGTTCTTTAACGTATGCAGGAATGGCAGCAGATAATACAACAGCTAAATATTTTGAAGAAGAAACAGGAACGATTGTTAAAAAGATTTATGATCGGCAAAAAATTGAAACAAACGAAACTGGGGGGGATAAATTTGTTGGAGAGGCGTTTTTAACTAATCAGGAAGTGCCACTAATTCCAGCTAATAAATTCTTAACATTTCCAAAAATGACAGGCGTTATTATTAATAAGCCTGCTCTTGCTAAAATAATCAAAACATCTTTTGTTTTAATAGATACTAAAAAAGAATACGATTATATTAAGCCAACCTATCCAGATAAAGAAATTGAAACGGTTGAGGTAAAGAAGAAAATAAAAAAGAAGTCATCAACAAAAAAGATTGAAAAACAAATTAATGAACCTGTCCATACATTGCAAATTGAGGAGTTAGATGATTCTATTAAATATAATAATATTGATAGCGATGATTATTCTGATTTGTTTGATGATTA
>CAZZIX010000005.1:31830-38282 GCA_964654345.1 uncultured Methylomarinum sp. | reverse complement strand
CTACAAAACATCCAATTTTGCATAAGATAACATCAACCACTTCAACCCTACATCATGAAAATTGATTTGCACTCTTTCCTGCGCACCCTCACCTTCCATCTGCAACACCACACCTTCACCAAACTTAACATGCCTGACTCGTTGCCCCAATTTATAAGTTCCTACTTGAATAGTAGACGTATTTCGCTTAACAGAAGACACGGGCCGACTAACATTAGCTCTTATTCTTATTTCCTGAATAAATTCAGCAGGGATGTCCTTTAAAAAACGTGATGGACTTGGGTAAGTTTCTTTACCATATAAACGCCTGGATTCTGCATGAGTAATATAAAGTTGTTCCATTGCCCGAGTAATCCCTACATAACAAAGCCTACGCTCCTCTTCTAGTCGCGCTATATCATTAGTTGATTGTTGCGAAGGAAACAGCCCATCCTCCAAGCCAACTAAAAACACTAATTTAAACTCTAAACCTTTTGCTGAATGCAAAGTCATTAACTGGACACAATCTTCATAATCATCTCCTTGCATATCACCTGATTCCAATGCAGCATGAGCCAAAAACATATCTAGTTCATTTAAATTCTCATCATTCCCTTCATCAAAATCAAACGACCTTGCAGCATTAACTAATTCTTCCAGGTTTTCAATCCTTCCTTCGCCCTTCTCACCTTTTTCTTTTTTATAAAGCTCAATCAAGCCGCTTTTTTCAACAATAAGCTTAACCTTTTCATATAACTCACTACCATCAGCTTCTTCGCCTAACCGTTTTACTAAATCAAGAAAACCTTTCAAAGCATTTGTTGCTCTGGCTGATAATTGATTCTGATTAATAAGCTCGATAGCTGCCTGCCAAAGCGAAAGTTCTTTCTCTCTTGCCACCTGACGAATATTATCTATCGTTTTTGCGCCTATTCCACGCGTTGGTGTATTAATGACTCTTTCAAACGAAGCATCATCAAGATGATTAGACATCAAACGTAAATAAGCTAAAGCATTTTTAATTTCCATCCGTTCGAAGAAACGTAACCCACCATAGACTCGATAAGGTGTGCCCGTTATCATTAATTTTTCTTCAAACTGCCTCGATTGAGCATTAGACCGATATAAAATAGCAATATTCTGACGTAAACCACCGTCATTCACCCATTGCCTAATTTTTTCAACCACAAAATAAGCTTCATCCTGTTCATTAAATGCTGTGTACAAAGAAATTAACTCTCCATCGCCTGATTCTGTCCACAACTCCTTACCTAGTCGTCCTTCATTTTTTTCAATCAATGCATTAGCTGATTTTAAAATATTACCGGTAGAACGATAGTTTTGCTCTAACTTAATGAGCTGATGATTTGGGTAATGTGCTTGAAAACTTTGCAAATTTTCTATTTTAGCCCCTCTCCAACCATAAATGGATTGGTCATCATCACCCACAACAAACAAGTTGTCTTTTCCCTCAGTCAACAAGCGTAACCAGGCATACTGAATGGTATTAGTATCCTGAAACTCATCTACATGTACTTGTTTAAATCGATCTTGATAAAACTGCAATACATCCTCATTATCTCGCAATAATTCATGCGCCCTAAGCAATAACTCAGCAAAATCTACCAGCCCAGAACGGTTGCAAATTTCTTCATAGGCTTTATAAAGCCGCAGCATAGTTTGCAGATAAATATCTTCCGACTCAACCATATGACGAGCGCGAATACCCTCATCTTTTTGAGCATTAATAAACCACATCACTTGTTTTGGAGGCCACTTCGAATCATCTATATTCAGACTTTTAACTAATCGTTTAATCACTCTCAGTTGGTCATCAGAATCTATTACCTGAAAAGTTTCTGGTAACTTGGCTTGCTTAGCATGTCGTCTTAACAAGCGATGCGCCAAACCGTGGAAAGTACCTATCCACATAGAATGCGCAGAGATATTCAATAAATCCTCTACCCGTCCGCGCATTTCTTTTGCTGCTTTATTGGTAAACGTGACAGCCAATATATTATAGATAGACAATCCTTCTATTTGTACTTGCCATGCAATTCTATGCACCAAAACTCGCGTTTTTCCACTGCCAGCACCTGCAAGAATTAACATGGACTGACTTGGAGCCGACACTGCCAAGCGCTGCGCATCATTTAAAGAATCAATTATCGAATTAGTATTCATTTTTATCTCTTGCACATTTCTAGGATATGTGTATATTTAATCATGCTAAAAGTATCCTTTTTGGGAATTATAAAAATAACAAATTAGAGGTGGAAACAATGAGTTTTGATTTTAAACGTTTAACTAGCAGAGAAATTAACGTGGGCGAAAAAGAAAAAAAAATACGCTTATATGCTGGTGCTATTCTACTTTTTGTCTCTCTTTTCACCGCTAGCATCATATTGCTTGTTGTAGGAATCATATTGATAGCCACTGGATATACCCGTGTATGCCCAGCTTATTCTGCAATGGATAAAAACACTATTGAGACTTCGGAAAAATAACTTCTTAAAATACAGGGACGTATTTTATCCAAACTCTTATCAACTATCAACACCCTGTATTATGACCATCATTTAAAATACAGTCTAGCAAGAATTTTTCTCATTCCTTACAAATTTGAGTGCTTGTAAAGTCAAACTATAATCAATAGTTTACAAATTATCGTCTTTATTTAACCAATACAGTGACAAATTTATTTCCTATTCCAGAAGACCATTCCCAGCGTTTTAAACTACACAACGAAGTCCATGCACGCGCACCTATTGCATTAAAACTCCCAGTTATAAGTACCTTTTTAGCAGTAACTTTAACAGGAAAAGAGAAGAAGCTCGAACAATCTTTTATTGCTAAACTATGTGATAAATATGACATAGCCTCGCCTAAAAAAGAAGCCTCTCATTTTAGTGCAACCTTGGGGGCTTTCCAAATTCGTTGGGAACAACATGCTGAATTTAGCTCCTATAATTTTTACGTTCAAAACATTTCTGAAGTCCCTTTTTCCAAACTAGCACTTGAGTATGTTCCGGCTGACTGGCTTGAGCAATTACCCGGTAAAATCATAGTTGCTGCCCATGCTTCAATTATCGAAGAAAAACATCCTAGCGTTTCGACCACAGAATTAATTTCAGAATTATTTGCAGGTAACCCAGTTATTGGCGCTGAAGTTTCAGGAGGAGCAGCAAAAGCTTTTACAGACTTCACTATACATTCTGATGGTTTTAGTCGTTTTCTTGTTCTAAACAGTACTTTAAAATCGGGGCAAGCTGGTCGTTTGCTGCAACGCCTTTTTGAAATTGAAGTTTACCGCGTAATGGCATTACTAGCTTTCCCCATCGCAAAACAGATGACCCCTGAACTTAACAAAGCAGATAAACGACTGCGAACCATTACAGCAGCAATGGCGCAATCATCTGGTATTAATGATGACGAATTATTGGACGAACTGACCACACTCGCCGCAGAAGTGGAAAACAATATATCAACCCACCATTACCGTTTTGATGCTGCAAGCGCCTATTACCATTTGGTTGAACAACGTATTGAAGATCTACGTGAAGTACGGATTCAAGGTATTCAAACTATAGGTGAATTTATGAAAAGACGCCTGGAACCAGCGATTAATACATGTAAATCAACTTCTGGTCGATTTGCATTATTATCAAAACGAATTAACAATGCAGGGCAGCTTCTACGTACTCGTGTTGATATTACCATAGAACGTCAAAACCAAGCTTTATTAACATCAATGGATTCACGAGCAAAAACACAACTGCGCTTACAAGAAACTGTGGAAGGCTTGTCTATCGTCGCCATAACCAGCTATGTTGTCAGTCTGATTGGCTCGATCACTAAAGCAATTAATACATCAACCCGTATTGATCTAAATACGTCTTTAGTTACGGGGCTTTCCATCCCTATTGTTTTGATTATCGTTGCATTTGGCGTCAGACGAATACACAAAAAAATTCTAACTGATAATGATGATTAATGCCTTAATATTTATCCAGATCATTCATCATCCTTCCTTTCAAACTCACCTTCTAGCACATTGTCTTCTTTCGGCTTAGGTTTTTGAAAAGGTGCTCCCTCTTGAACATTAATTAAATGATTTTCAATCACATACTTTGCAAATTTTCTACGCATCTGTGGAATTAAACAAGCAAAGCCCAGAGCATCTGTAAAAAAGCCAGGGGTCAATAATAATGCTCCCCCTACTAGCAAAATAGGACCTTCGATCATTTCATAGGCAGGAACAGCACCCTTAGCCAAATTTTCCTGTAACCTTTGCCATGTTGCAAAACCCTGTTTTCTTAATAACCATGCACCTAATACAGCGGTAAACACCACTAATAATACAGTTGGTATAATACCCACTATTCCGCCTAGTTGTAACAACAAATATATTTCTATAAAAGGAACAATTAAAAAAAATAAAAAAATAACTTGTACTATTTTCATTTAGACCTCTTTCTATAAAAATTAGTTTGACTCAACCACTATGGACTGAAAGTCCATGGAATGTATCGCTCCGCGATGCTCTTTAATTGCTAGAGCATTGCACTGAAAGTGCATAGTTTTAAACTAGCGGTTTGGGATAATAAACCATGAAGAGTTATAACCCTTCCCAAGGTTTAAATAACCCTTTGGCATCAACACCAACCATATCTAAAACACGACCCACACCATCATCAACCATTTCTGTTATTGAATTAGATTTACTATAAAAAGCCGGCATAGGAGGAAAAATAACCCCCCCCATTTCTGTCACACTCGCCATATTACGAATATGTGCTAAGTTAAGTGGCGTTTCTCTGGGCATAAGTATTAATTTTCTACGTTCTTTTAGTACGACATCCGCTGCTCTTGAAATTAAATTATCACCAAAACCATGAGCAACGGCAGCCAAAGTTTTCATAGAACAAGGAGCAATAATAACACCTTCTGTTTTAAAAGAACCACTAGCAATACTGGCAGCCACGTCATTAATACCATGCACAAAATCAGCTAATTCATACAAAGCTGACTTTGCCATTTCTAGTTCGTACTTTAAATTAACCAAACCAGCGGAGGAAATCACTAAATGAGACTCCCACTCTTCTTGACTCCGTAAAACCTGCAACATTCTTACGCCATAAATTGCACCCGTTGCTCCTGTCATTGCAATAACTAACCGTCTTTTTTGTATCATAATTTTGTCAATACTAACGAGCTGTTCATTATACCAGCTCTGATATTTTATCTGTTAGCAACTACATTATTAGCCAATGATTTAATTATAAAAATTATCTATATTTTTGGTAACTGCCATTCAATAGGCGTTTTTTTTTGCTGCTTGAGATAATCATTGGCCTGACTAAAATGTTGACAGCCAAAAAAACCACGATGGGCTGAAAGAGGTGATGGATGAGGAGCCTTCAACACTAGATGCCGTGCAGTATCAATTATTACTCCTTTTTTTTGTGCATAACTTCCCCACAATAAAAACACCACATGTTCACATTCTATATTGATGACCTCGATGATTTTATCGGTAAACAGCTCCCATCCCTTTCCTTGATGAGCATTTGCTTTTGAGTCTTCCACGGTTAACACTGCATTAAGCAGTAAAACACCCTGCTCTGCCCAACTATCTAAATAACCATGGTTTGCAGGAGAGATTCCCAAGTTCGTTTCTAGCTCTTTATAAACATTGACTAGTGAAGGAGGCGTTTTAATTCCTGGTAATACAGAGAAGCACAGTCCATGTGCTTGTCCAGCTTGATGATATGGATCCTGCCCTAAAATAACTACTTTCACATTCTTTACAGGTGTCATCTCTAATGCATGAAACCAATTTGATGAATGTGGATAAATTATCTTATGATCATCTTTTTCAGAGCGTAAAAATTTTTTGAGAGCTAACATATACGGAGTGTTAAATTCTTTTTCCAGAACTGCTTGCCAACTAGGGCTGTTATCTAAAACCACGTAAAGTACACTCCTAAAATAATATTTTTTCAATACATAGTATCAGGAGATTTGTCTTCTCTGATACAGCATAGTGAAACTTCAATGTTGATATAGAATATAATCAGAAATTTTTAGAAAATCACCTAATCTGTTTCAAGCTGAACTTTTAAAAAATTATGCTACACCGTGATGAAACCACGGCTTCCCAGAAAATCAGTTAGCACTATAAACCTTATAGTGTTTAAGAGATACGATTAATATCCAAGATTGGGCTACCATCTCTTTGGCAGCCCAACAAACTGTATGCTAAAAATGTTAGGTTAACGATAGAGCCGTTAGCCTAACCTACGTAAAAATTAGTGAGCTAATTCTTAAATATTGTGACAAAAGAAAGAATGGTAAATACTTCAGCTTTACTTTTAATCACACCCACTAGTGCAGTTTATTTGGAAGCGGCTTTAAAATGCTCGGCAGCAGCAAAAAGTGGAGCAGAATTCTCGCCATTTTGTTTAGCTTTT
>CAZZIX010000005.1:8246-31730 GCA_964654345.1 uncultured Methylomarinum sp. | reverse complement strand
ATGCTCGGCAGCAGCAAAAAGTGGAGCAGAATTCTCGCCATTTTGTTTAGCTTTTGTGGCAAGGTTTCTATAATGCCTTTCTAACACTTGCATTTGTTTTTTATATGATTCCCCCTCTTTTTTCGCAAGCTTATTTTCTTCGTTATTTCTGACTTGAACTTGAACCGCTGGGGAAAGGGTTTTCACCTCAGCATGTGCCAGAGAAGAACCTGTTACTCCTATTGTCATCATAGCTACACTGAACAGCAATGTAATAGCAGGTTCTTTATAAAAGGATTTATTATTGTTCATAAGATAATTCTCCATAATTCGATTCTAAAATAATACCCAAAAAGTAACTTATCTATCACTGAGCTAGAGCTTGATTGACTCTAACCGACTTTGGACGCGTATTAATATTTATTCTACGAATAAATTGACCTCCATATAGTTCACCACCCTGTAAACCAGTAACTAGTAGCTTAGGCACCCTTTTATTCGCGGACAAGGTCACTTGATTAGTTACCCGATTCCATGTTGCCTGAATGGTTGCTGATCTTGCTTTTAGGGATTCCTTTGTCAAATCACCAAGCTTGTAGTAGGGGTAATTCTTGACTGGAAGCTTAAATAGTTTCTCATATTCATTAAATACAGCATTCAGCCAATCAAACATCAAAGTATTCCCATTCCCATAGTCCACAAGATTAGATTGATGAAAATAGTGAGCCCACTTTTTAGTAGTCATCATATGCCGCAATGCCGTCTCGGATTCAGCCGCAAGTATTTGTGCATAATTTCGAGGAGTACAGATTGCTCCTGGAACAGTACATGGATCTTGTCCATTATTCACAAAGCGCTCATGAAAAATATAATTGTATTCATCAGCCAGCTGAACCGGATCAACCGTATTGAAGAAGATATTAGCTGGGTAACGTGGCAACATAATGCGATCTTGACGACGACCATCATTAACCTGATTCATATAATGTTCAACGTCTTGGTTAGGCTGGGAAGAATCTGAAGCAAGGAACTTTACCCCCAGATTAGCAGCAGCTTGGAACAGTAAAGGGTTCGCTCCCTGTGGATATTGTACGTCATCCGATTGAACATCAAACATACCCGGGTTTAGTTCTGGAATGTCGGTACACTTACGATCTTTTAGGCCTGAGTGGTTACCAGTAACAAGGATACTCCTGTTTCTTCTATAATCTGGAAGATCAAGAAACCTCCAAACCCGACGATTCTTTCTAATTTGCTGCTCTATTGACCGAACTGTAGGCAGCGTATCATAATCACAGGGAGCAGAAGATGACTCAGGAGCCTTATCCATATCCGCATGGGTAAAAGTATGATTAATGTAACGAAAAGATCTTCTATTATGAAAAATAGAAACTACTAGGTCATCTGTACCATCTATAACTAAATCTCTTAGTCTTGCCTCTGGATCAACCACGGCACCAGCACCATTAAAAGGAAAGTCCAGTCTAAACTGATTAGAAACCGTTCCATGAGCTGCGCGAAAGCTGTTCTGAGCTGATACTCCATTAGAGATGTCGTGACTATTTAACCGAACTGTATCACTAGGATTCGTTTTATTAGTATTGGGATCCCACAGATCATTAGGAAGAAAAAGATCGTCCAAATGCGCACTCATATAAATAAACCTTCCTCCTACGAACACACCCTGAGTTGCAAAATTGATGAACTCATAGGCTAACGCCTGGGAATGAATTAGGAACCATGCATTAGTTATTGTCGAAAGTAGCACTTCTCGCACTGGTTCTGCTGGCTGATCTGGTAAGTAATATCTTACGATAGAGACCAAAGCTTCACCATTTGGCGTTGCCAATAGTGGTTCTACATTTGGCACAGTACCATCACCAAGGATAAGGCCATCATTTCTTGGAGTTGCTGCGAAGGCAAAGTCGGTAATTGGTAGCGAGTTTGCCGTATTTAGATACTCAAAAACTGTCGAACTACCACTAGCTGAGCCTGTCCAGGTAGTGTTTGGAAACGTTCCGCTATTAGAAACAGTAACGCCGTAATCCAGATACACCCCAACTGAAGGGTCAGGATCTGAAAAAGTACCTGGCCAACCGCTTATCACTGACTCGCGAACATTGAAATCTTTTTCATATTGATGAAGAATGTTCCATTCTGATGGAGTTAAGCCTCCCCCTAAATCAGACAAGGTTAAAATAATGCCATTGTAGTTACCTATACAAGATACATCAGCAACCAAGCATCCATTGGGCGAGAATGTCCCTGCCGTCAAAGTTGTTGTACTTGCATCCAAAATATCATGAGGCACGCCCATCTCTTCCAAGTGCGGCTTAATGAAGGCAAGCCCTGGATCGTTCGAGCCAGAGGTAATGACGAGTACTTTCAATTGCACAGCATCATCGGCAACAGCCGTAGTTAATAGAAAAACAGACATCAATGCTATTGATATCATATTTATTAATGTATTGAAGCAACATGGGATATAGCGCAAGGCTCCAGTTTGCTTTCTTACCTTTCTAGATTTCATAAACTATCTCCTTAATTAGAGTTATTATTGTGTTATAAAGAATAAATCATGCCAGATTTACCGAACTTCCCATGACAAAGAGTTTGCCCAGATGAAGAAACTGCGCCGACCTTTCCTAAGCCCACTAACCCGAACACGACTTTCACCGTTAGATGAAAAATAGGCATGAGGATTAGCAAGAGTTATCTGAACGATCACATCATCAGTATTACCAACAACTCGTGTATCCATCAAATCCCAGGTTTTGCTTATAAAGTTGTAGATATAAATCTTTTGTTGTACCTTTTTCTTGGAATATTGCCCCCCATAGGTAACGGTAAGTTCTGAGATTTGATCTGGAGAAAAAGCTGAAATAGAGGTAGATGCATACCAGTCCGTTACTTTATCTCCGCTTTTAGAACGAGCTTTAATGTCGTAAGTATCACCGTCTTCAGCCTTGAAACTGGAGAGGGTTCCCCAATCATATTTGCCAACCCAAATCTCTACAGCACTGGGGTAATAAGTAGCTGGCAATATAGCCTTTGGTTTCACTATAACCTTATGGTTTAGCTTATTATAGCCAGTTTCGGGTTCCCAAATATCTTCATTCGCTAAACGAATAGAATACTCATATCGATCGTGCAACTGAGGCTCAGGATCTGGCAAGTTCAGTAATAACTCAAATTCGCCTACTGGAATATTGTCAGGAATTGTAATCTCGCCACTAATAGTATGAGCTTCACCAGCCAGCCAGAACCTTGGGTCATCAGTCAACACTACAGTATGTGTTGTACTATTTTTACTTCTAAAGATTAACTCAACCACCCGAGGATTAAAGGGCGCAGAAAAGCCGTCATTTTTAAGTTTAAAACTAAACTTAAATTTGCCACCTGGGTTGACTTGGTCATCAAATACACCTTCCAAGAAAATGAGATGATAGCCAAGCCGTTTTTTGATTTCAGAAAAGCAACCTTCCCCTAGCCATTTCTGTAAGGTTGGTTTATAAAAATCCTGATTGAGATATGACCAGTTAAACCGGTCAAACTCAGCTAATGCAGTCGCACATTCAAGACGATTGGGGGCTGGATCAGCAAGAAAATGAAAGTCACACGTTTCCCCACCCATAGCGACCCATTTGCTTTCCTCTTCTAAATAAGGCAATTCAGCTAAAGTGTCAACATAGGTTCCACCATCCGACTCACTGGACACAAAACAATCATTATGATGTCCGGTACGAGTTCGGTAGGACCCATCATGTGCAGTACTTTGATCTACCGGCACAAAATCACTAAATATATTTTGTTTATAACGTGGAGTTCTAAGCTGTACTGTACGAGTAGTGGGTAGCACATCAAGAATTCCAGTTAGGATGTCTGCACGATCATTCCAATCAGCATCCGGTTGAAAATGATCCGAGAACCACCATTCCCCCCAAAGACCGATGAAACCAGCTTGCATCAAGGCTATCACATCACTATTACTTCTAAGCACATTCGATAATTGGTTTAAATGCGAAAGAATTCTTGCTTTAGATGCATCACCATAGGGAGGCGTTAGATTTGGCCCTGCTGCGGAAGCAGAATAAGCAAAACGGGGAATTACCTTTAGTCCTGCCTGCCGAATTTTATCAAAATCTGCTTGTATTAAATCTAGATATTGTTGACTTATATCACTGTTAACAAAATTTTCCAGATAGAAAATTCGATGAATAAGGCTAATCCCTTCATTTTGTCTAAAGCATTGCAGGGTAGCCACATCCATCGGCTCATACTTACTGGATTGAGTTTGATTTGCTTCAAAAAAACCACGCTCAGGATTTGCAAACCCTTCTGCCATAGGTGTGTAATTGAAATTATAAGTATTAAAATCTCCTTCGTCACCCAAATTTCCACCATCTGGATAGAAATCCTTAGCTCCCGTCGGATAGTCAGCTACGGCAACCCAGTTAAAGTCTGTGACTCCATTACCAAAGACATCTAAATCCAAAATTCTGATCCGGTATTCGATATCCCTTCCACTATCAGCGACAGCAACATCAGTAACAAAATATTGGTTTATTTCTTCCCAACTCCAACTTTCCTGATCTTCCGAACCCATGAACCTAAACGTAGTAACCTTATTTTGTCCGCCTTGAATAAGAACTTCAGCCCCGACTGAACTCAATTTTCCACGACCTCTATATCCAGTCGTGGGATCCTTATCAACATCTACAAATAAGTTATATCGAAACCCATCAGGTACAAATGCTGGACCATCACTCATTTGATAACGAATAAATAGGTCGTCACAATCATGTGCTACGGTAATAAATTTCCAATCAACTCGGCCAACTCCTCCATTATCGCCAGAGGGGTCACTAGAATAAGGTGTAGTTTGATCCCATCCCTCACGATTAATGTCAATAGCCAATCGTGTCCCTAGAATTTGATTTGAAAGATTCTGTACTTGCCTCTGAATAGAAGCGTCTTGTATGAATTGGGAATTATTGTTGATGTTACTCTCTTGAGCATAAGCAAGACTGCTTTGACTCACTATTAGAACTAACACCATGCTCGTAAAAAGCTCACGGAATAATAAAGCTCGTAAAAGCTTCTGTTTCTCACTTCTCATCTCTACTCCTGTTTCTTTGTTATTAAAACCTAACACTCTCTATTTGTTTTGTTTTAACTTAAATTTAAGTTAAAACATCTTGCAGACATCCTGTTTATTTCCATTTAAGCAATTATTTTCTAATTATTATGTAAGTTTCTACTTTATTTCTCTAGAACAAAGTAAAAACAAGCTTAATGGCTAACTTCAGGCTTTTTTTCTGTAGATAATAGGTTATTCACTATATTTTCGCAATAGAAATCAAGATCAAGCATTATTACTTTTCACTTCACCTCCTTATCATCCGTAAATGAAATGATAAAGATACAAGAACCTTCTAGCTATAAAATGTTTTTCAGCCAAATTTGTACCTGTAAAAAATTAGGTCTATTGTTTCCGATCAAAACAGAAAAATTATTATTTGACTATGAATCTCACAAAACCCAGTTTTTCATTGTTTACATCTGTTGTGTTATACCAAAGAACCATTTCAGTGAGCAAAGTCTTTATCCTAATCGGAATAATCTTTAAGTTTTAACTTATTGTAACTCGGTATAGTGAATAAAAATATTGTACGTTAGTACAATATTTTGTATTTTCATAAACATACGAATTGCACAACTATGAAAATTTTAAATTACTTAATTAACCTAAAAAAATCTGTTAAACACGGGTTTTGTAAGAATTCTGGACAAGGTAGAAAAATAGCTCCTGCATTTCCTACCTACGTGCTTCCTGCTCTAGTATTTTTTGACATTCAACATATCCAAGTGCTTCAAAGGTAAAAAACCTCGAAATTAATGACCACAGCCCTTATAGTAAGAGCTAATCTGAATATTATTCACAAAACCGTGAAAAGAAGTACTCACTCCCAATTGGGTAAGAAGTAAAAAAACAGATTAAAGCTATTAATTAACAAGTTACCACTAAACCCAATGTTCAACTAAATTTATTTAGGATAATGAAACGGTGATAACAAAAGCTGGATAAAACCCAATTCGTCCTGTTTTCTATATTGTGGCAACCCTATATCCAAGGTTGTTTGTGTTTTTTCAGGTTCTGCGACATAGGTTTTAAACATTCTGTCCCATAGGGAAATAGAAAAACCATAATTGCTATCTGTTTCTGACCTGACTGTAGAGTGGTGAATACGATGAACATCAGGTGTAATAATAATCCAACGTAAAACTTTATCAATTTTGTTGGGTAAATTAATATTGCTATGATTAAACGTGGCGGTTGCATTTAAAATAATTTCAAAAACTATAACCGCAAAAGGATCCGCCCCTATTAAATAAATACAGACAACTTTATACCCCATTGAAATCACAATTTCTAATGGATGAAAACGAACAGCCGTTGTCGCATCAATCTCTATATCTGTATGGTGAACCTGGTGTAACCGCCATAATAATTTCCATTTATGAGAAATAACATGTTGAAAATAAATAGCTAAATCAAGTAACAATAGTGAAATAATTATTTTCAACCAATCAGCTACAAAAAATTGATGTAATAATCCCCAAGACTGGTTTGAAGCATCTATCGCAACATAATAAGCAAGCCCACCTACGGTAAAGCGCATTAACGCCATATTTAATACAGCTAAGCCTAAATTAATGGGCCACCGTTGTTTTCGTGATGTTATTTGCTGACGTCTAGGGCTAAAGTACTCCCAGCACACCATGATGGTAAAAACACCTACCGCTATTGATAATCGAGTTATGGCTTCCAAAATAAACCTCTTGAATAAAGAACTGAAAGAGTTTCTGGGTCTTCGCCCAAAAAATAACGTATCCGTATACTCCACATTAATAATACTGTTTTAAATAGCCCAAATTGTTCCCAGCGTCGCCCTGAACTTATAACTTTTGCATTAAGACAAATAGGTGGCTTTATTTTTTTTAGTTTGTCACAAAGACTAATATCTTCCATTAAAGCAATATCAGGATAACCACCCACAATATTAAACAAGTGTTTATTAACAAAAATCACTTGATCTCCCGTTGCTATTCCCGTAATCCGTGAACGCCAATTCATGAAAGCTGAAATAACTTTTAACATAACAGACGTACCATTAAGCTGAATATTAAATCGCCCCCAACTATTATCTAGCTGACCAATGAGTTCTAAGATATTTTCGGGTAAGGTGGTATCTGCATGTAAAAAAACCAGCATTTCACCCTTTGCTTTTTCAGCACCTGCATTCATCTGTCTAGCTCTGCCTTTAGCTGAAATAATTACACTATTTGCCACAGGCTTAGATATTTCAACCGTATCATCAATGCTTCCCCCATCTACGACAATAATCTCACTTTTATTTCTTAATGGTTGCAAAGCCTCTAAACATAGCTGGATATTACTCTGTTCATTTAAAGTGGGAATAATTATAGAAATCATGACAGTGGTTTAAATAACTCACTAAGATCATCTGATGTTAGCTTGAATGACTTCTCTTCTTTTCCACTATTATAGATACTGTCAGCGAGCGCACGTTTTTTCTCTTGCATCGCCAAGATTTTTTCTTCAACCGTATTTTCTGTCATTAATTTATACACAAATACTGGCTTATCTTGACCAATTCTATGCGCTCTATCAGCCGCTTGTGTTTCTACCGCTGGATTCCACCATGGATCATAAATAATTACGGTATCCGCTTCGGTTAAATTTAACCCAACGCCTCCTGCCTTTAAACTTATTAAAAAAACGTCAACTTCACCACTTTTAAACCGCTCAATTGCTTCATCCCTTTTTCTTGTTTGTCCAGTTAATTTACTGTACTCAATTTTATGTGCCTTAAGCTCTATTTCGATCAAGGCTATCATTTTAGTAAACTGGGAAAAAACGAGAATGCGTCGCCCTTCTTCTAACTGCTCAGGCAACATTTCCATCAGCAGATCCAGTTTTGCCGACTCCTTAATTTTTTGCGCTTCTTTTAGTGATAATGTTCTTGGATCACAACAAGTCTGGCGTAGCTTTAATAAAGCATCCAATATAGTAATATGACTACGCGCTAAACCTTTATCTGCAATAGCCTCACGCACTTTTTTATCCATGGTAATACGAATGCTTTCATATAATGCAGCTTGCTTATCATATAAAGGAACAGAACGGATAATTTCTGTTTTTGCCGGTAGTTCTGTAGCAACTTCCTGTTTTGTTCTGCGTAACATGAAGGGTTGAAGACGTTTAGACAAGCGTTCTCTTTGCTGCTGATCCCCATGTACTTCAATTGGTGTTCGATAAGTTTTCTTAAAAAAAGTACTATCGCCCAAAAACCCAGGCATCAAAAAATCGAATTGCGCCCATAACTCCCCAAGATGATTTTCCATTGGCGTGCCAGTCAAGCATAAGCGATGACTGGTTTTTATCTCCCTAACTATACGGGCAGCCTGTGACCGAGGATTTTTTATGATTTGTGCTTCATCCAGTACCAAATAATGATAATCTATCTCCCCTAAGGTTTCCTGGTCTCTAGGTAACAGGGGATAAGTTGTTAAAATCAAGTCATATTTGCTGATTTTGGAAAAATGTTGTTTACGCTCAGACCCTTGTAATATAAGCACTTTTAAATCAGGGGTAAAACGCTCAGCTTCTCGACGCCAATTACTCATTAAACTGGTCGGTGCGACGATCAAACAAGGGTTTGTCATCCGCCCTGCTTCTTTTTCTACCAATAAGTGAGCAAGCGTTTGAACTGTTTTCCCTAGCCCCATATCATCAGCCAGTATTCCTGCAAAATTATATTCACGTAAAAACTGTAGCCAATTTAAACCTTGCTGCTGATAGTCTCTTAAAGTTGCACTTAAGCCTTTTGGTATAGATACATCTGCGATACCTTTAAAATTCTTGAGCTTTTTTCCAGTTTCGATTAAATCTTTTCCACCATTGATACTAAAAATACCATAACTATGTATATCCAAATCAGCTAAGCTAGCCGCATTAAAGCGAGAAAGCATTAAGCCACCATTTTCATTCATTGTTGTGCTGTCAAATAACTCGTAGACAATCACTAAAAAAGGTCTTAGCTGACTAGATGGCATATTGACGTAGGTATGCTGATCAATAGGAATAGTGAGCATTTCGGGAAGCTCATCAAGTGAATACTCTTCCAGCACAGGCATAATCAAAGGTAATAATGACATGGGCTGTCCATTAACATTTATCTGAAAATTCATTTCAAACCAGTCATTCCCTGATTTTTCAAAGTCTACATGCAAATCATCAGCTTGTTGAAAGTTAAGCTTAAAATTATCATCTTTTTCAACAATCCAGCCCTGTTCTGCTAATTGAGGCAAAATATCTTTGATAAAATCAGCCCATCTACTTGCACTATCAATGATTGATTGATCAGCTGGACTCAGTAAGTTCAGTTCCTTATCATCAATAAGATCAGTAGGATAAAAACCTAACTCTAACAATTGCTTAACTGCTGTAAACTCTTGATCCAATTCCCTTTCTATACGAAAAAGTCCTTTATTATTTTTAACAGTACTAAAAAGGTCGGGGGTAAAAGCCGAAACCGTTACTTCATCATAAACAAAATTCAAACGGATAAAATGGCTATATTGAGTCGGACTGACTTGTCCCCCAAATAAGGTTATTTTTGGAACAGGTTTAACACCCGAAACCTCTGTCAATTTAATTTTTTTAGGTGCGGGTAAAGGAATGGAAGGATATTCTATGGTTAATCGTTGGCTAAATTCTTCTGCATATTGTTTAGGTACCGGCGGAGCAGATAATACTTTTTTTAGCTGAGAGTGGGATAGGTGTAATTCTTTAATTGCGCCTAAAGTATTTTGCTGAGTATCAAGATACATACAGGGTTCTGTATAAATTAGCTCTGCGTCCGGCTCTATTGATAAGCTAAGTTGATAGTCTCCTTTTTTTTCTTGTTGCCATGAAAATAATAGCTCCCGTTCATTATCCAGCTGTAGAGGTGTTGATTGATGCGCTTGCCAAAACAGACGACCCGTTTGTAATATTTTAGAAATAGCAATAAAACCGGGGCTACCAGCTAATTGAGGGGACCCCGTATAATCAATTTCTAAACTATATAGTAGCTGTCCTATTTCTTTATCAACTGCCTGAATATAGTTTGCATAAGTAAAGCTATAACGTAGGTTATTTAATGTCGTCTTTCTACCCTTATTAAGACCGCCACTTTTGTTAACCTTGGTAATAACAAATTCCAAGGTAAATACATACTTTATTTTACTTGCTTGTAAAACATAGACAATAAACTCTTGGTCTTGTTGAATAGTATTAGGTTTATCATCTAATTGATTAAGCCAATCCAAACAAAGGGGCGTATCCGTTTTGGGCTTGAGCATTTCAGGCGAAACATGCATATACTCCAAACAAACTGCCGTAATATGTTTACAGTTATAAGCAATAGGACAAGTACAGTCACCATCAATAATAACGGTCGTAAATTCATCTTTCCAATCTATCCGTATCCGCTGATGATAGCTTTTTCTCCCACTGCCTTTAATAAAGGACTTGAAAAGAACAAAAGTCTCCTCATCCTTTATAATTTCAAAGTCCAGAATACGATCGTCTTCAAAATATTGTTTACCACGTCCAAAATAAGTATCACCACAAGCATGGCGAACATCTGAATGAAGAATTCTTTTGTTATTAATCATTAATGCCTAAACTACCTAGCGTTATTAAATTATTCAGCAGCCGAAGTATAAAGAACAATCATAATCGACACAAATCAAAGCAAGGGATAAAACGTAGAATAAGCTAAAAACCATATTAAAGCTGATGATTTTAATAACAATTTTTGAAAAAATTGAAGAAGGTTTGTCTAATTTCAGTGTATAGTGTATTCCTAATTAACTGCAATTATTAATATACACAAATAATACTTATATAATAAGAACGATTTTCGACATTAGCAGATAACTGTCTATAAAATATATAGCTTAGAGAGAAATCATATTAAAAAATTTTGCATTAAGAAACTCACCGAATAATTTTTGACAATCAGCTAAACATTTTGCCCGTTTTTACTTATATTAATATTTAATAAGTAAAACTTCACAAGCACTACGTTTGTAAAGTAACGTCTCAAAGATTGACAAAACAATATCGTATAAGTTTCCTTAATATATAAATAATGACATTTTAAACACACATTCTTTAATTTTAAAGGCAACTTAATGAAATATTTATCAGTAACTATAATGCTCTGTATTATACTACTTTCTCTCACTAGCTGTAATAACAAAACCGACAAAGATCGCGAGCCTAGTGAATTTTTTGGGCAAGAAAAACAAGCTCGAGCTCAAGATAATGCAACAATTGCCTCAGAAATTGAAAAGATTTCTAAACGTTCACCAAATAAAACTAAATCCTCTCTATCACCCAAAGACGAGAAAGATAATAATCAAAAACAAAATAAACCATTTTCTCTAAATGACTTTAGAAAGGAAATGGATGCAGCGGTTCAAGATTCTATTAAAGAATAAAACTATAACAAAACAGGAAAACTTTACTTCTTAGCGATATACTTCCGTAAAATAAATTTTAAAGATTCTAAACAGCTTTTTAATAATTAGCTAAAGAACGGGAATTTAATAATATTGTACATTCTAGCCTACCTTCCCCTAGTGCCTAAATGTAAAGAATTTAAGAATCAGAAAAATTGACTGAAATTAGACCAATAAAAAAAGAGGACATCAATAATGATAAAAATCAATTCCCCAATCCATTTAATTGGCGTTGTGTTAACCATTGTTTTATCTATATTACCTTTATCAACACAAGCTAAAGACTTAGTTTATATTACCAAAGACCTTGCCTATTTAGATGTCATACATAACGGTAAGAAAATACGAATCAAGCGTATAAGTGACACATCAAATCGCCTGACCAACAGCTTTACTAAAACATCACGACCTTGCCCACCTTTTTGTGTCCACCCCATAAAACTTGCCCCAGGGATCAAAACGGTGGGTGAAATTGAGTTGCTTGACTTTCTAAACACATTAGTCAAACAGGGGACTGGAGTTCTAGTTGACGCGAGAATGCCACAATGGTTTGAGAAAGCAACTATTCCTGGCTCAATCAACATCCCATTTACTGTTTTAACCCCCGGCATAGGAAATAGACATACAAAAAAAATTGTAGAATTATTAGGCGCCACAGAAAGCAGAAATGGACAATTGAATTTTTCTGAAGCTAAAGCATTAATACTGTTTTGTAATGGTTTGTGGTGTGATCAATCATCCAGAGCAATTACAAGTCTTACCAAAATGGGGTATCCGGAAGAAAAGTTATTCTGGTATCGCGGAGGAATGCAAGCATGGCAACAATTAGGACTTACGACTGTTACACCATAACCTATCTTTGAAATAGAGGAGACTCTTAATAATGAAACAATATCTAAAAATTCTGACCGTCAACTCTCTAATTGTTTTATCTATTCAATCAACTCAGGCAGAGAAGTCAAATCCCTATATTGATGCATTAAGCAATGAAGCTGAGCAGACCAAAATAAAACCCAATAAAAAAGCTATTATTACCGACAAAGGCCCTGAACCAGCTATTGTCCCTAATCCCTCTGATAATATTGACATACTATCTAAAAAAGTTCTTAAGCGTTTAGAACAACTATTAACGGGCTCTTCAAGCAAAGAAGAAAAACAACAAACAATAGCTGAAATTGTATCCTCATCTGTAAAAAAAGGACATAAAATAGATAATATACAAAGTGCTGTAAATGATGCAATGACTGCCCTAAGCATGCAAGGAAACCTTGAAGTTGACCCAGAAACAATTGAAGTTGTCGAAGAAACAATAAATGATATTGTAACTGCTAGCAAAGGTATTGCTCTAGGCAACCCTAACGACCCTTACATTAAATCCCTTATTGCAGAAGCAAATGAAACTTCAGCTTCAACAGTTAGAACCATCGTTGTACTAAATGGTGACTCTTTATCTGCAATTGCTGGTAAAGTTTATGGGTCATTTAGCAAATATAAACTATTGTACGAAGCTAATAAAGATATTTTAAAAGACCCTGATAGTATATTTATAGGCCAGATTCTTAAAATTCCGCCTCTAAGATGAATGATATAACAGGCTTTATTTCCTTGTTTTTAACAGTCAAAAATATAAATTAATCATTTACAAACAATGGTCTAGTGAATTGTTAATCCCTGGCTCCATTACCCCAGAAAAACGGCAACACTCAACATTCATCAACCGAGAAAATAAGTGAAAGGCTGAATTACTATTTGTTATAGGTAGGCCAAAAATACCAAAAGGTGAATAATTTAAATCTTTCTGATTTAAAGACTCAACTTCGCATGCCGCTCTATTCCATCGCGCTAGAACTTCATCTTTATGACCTTGAAAAACAATGATGGATTGTTGCGTTTTTGAAATAAAAGTTGGGTCATTTTCTGCTATTTTAAACTCATAAAAACCGAGTCTGTCAAAAAAATACCCGATTGGTTTAAATGAATTAGTTTTCCGGTCTGTTGCAAGGCCATGTAATTGTGCTACAACCTCATTCTTTTCGTCACGCAACACCCAAAAATTGTGAGATGCAACACTGACTAAGTCATAACTTCTTGCTTCTATAGAATATATTTTATGCATATTTTGAAAAAATCTAATACCAAGAAATTATAGAAAAATTATTCTTTACTATTTGTATACAAGTACATGATAGGGAATTGATGTATTCCAAAGTCTAAAGTATAAGTGACTGTCTCTTTAGCAAGTATGTTTACTTTTACTGTTTTAGGAAAATGTTTTTCTCCGTTCGCAAACACAGCAACAATATGTTCTGATAACAATGTGCGTAGACTTGAAGCCGGATTATTTAATGTAACAACAGCTTGTCTTTCCCCATTCGCATTACTTAAGAAAATTTGATTAACAACCTCAAATTCACTGATTCTCGGCTCTCTATCATCACTGCTATAAAAGGGAAATAAATTTTTGTTAGGAAATGGACGATCAACGGAAAAAACATTATGTATATTGACCTCAGAGGAAAATATGGTCGGAGAGAGAGAAAAGAGATAGAAAGATAAAGGTACGAGTATTTTATTCATGTCAAAAGCCCTTGTTACTATTTTAAATCTAAAGTCGACAATGATCCTTCAGATTTTCCCTCTACCTTAAGGGCGTCACCTTCCCACTCGCCCGATAGACTCGATAATCATTCAAGACTTGATCATGATCAAATGCTAATTGTTCTGGGAGTGAACTCAACATAAATAGTTCACAATTTTTAGCATCATCCGCGGCTTTCGGCATTCCAGATGCTTCTGCTATATAAACAGCTGTCACAGTGTGGTTCCGTGTATCACGTTTAGGGTTAGAATAAACTCCCAATAGTGCAGTAAGCTTAACATCTAAACAAACTTCTTCTTTAGCTTCACGAATGGCAGCTTGTTCGACAGTTTCACCAATATCAACAAATCCTCCCGGGATTGCCCAGCCAAAAGGGGGATTGGCTCGTTCAATTAACACTATGGGTCGATCTGGCAAATCAACTAATTCTATTATAATATCCGCTGCCAGAAGTGGGGTAATGGGTACTGTCATTAATTTAATTCCTAATCAATTGATTAATTGGCTCTATTATAGTTATAAAAAAAAAGTAATTTGTTTTTTATTTTTGATAAAGGCATGTTATTCAGCGTACAAAACTTACCAGAAAGCCGCTAAAATGCAAGGTCCCGTAACAAAAAAATCGCCTACTTTTTTGAAATTAAACAGGGAAGCACCATGGTAAAGTATTCCTCTTAATTAAAAAAAGTAATTAATTGCTATAAGTACTCAAGTTCTTTAGCTACTCTAATTGATGTGCCAACATAACGAATAAAGTTAGATTGTGATCACGAAACAAGTCACAACATATATTATGCTTGAACTTACCAATAATTCTTATCCTCAGCATGATCTGATAAAAAATTAGGAATCCCTCGAATTTTTTTTGCTCCTATATGCTTATACTGTAAACCCATTAAGGTAAAATCTTCATCGACATATTCAACCCAAACAACTTCAATTTCACCCCGCAAATCTAGTTTTTTAAAATCAAATATGGTGACTAATCCTTCTTGCACGACAACCCTTTCATTCAACATAATAGTCATCCCACCAACAGATACATTTTTTGTAAAGAATTGGTGTTTTATTCCATTAAAAATAATTCGACCTGGTGCTGTTATGTTTTTTCTATAGGCCTTACGTTTATAGAGTAAATTACTCACTTCGTAAGTAAGGTTTCTAAATTCAAGCGCTAAAAAAACTTTTTTCCCATCCATATCAGCCCGAGTTATTTCTGCTTCACCGGCCAAGCGCATTTCTGGTAAATAAATATCAACGACTGATGATAACTCTATTGCATGGAATACATCTTTAATTCCATGAATTGCATCGTTACCTTCTACTTCTGCCAACATCCCAGTAATTGATAAATTTTTTACCTCAATTTCCAATTCCTCACCACCCAAATAAATGAGTCCGTATGATGTTAAACTTTTCCGGTAAGATCTATTTTTACCTGGCATTATTTACTCTCTATAAATTTCGTGCTTCTATAGAAATTAAGTATAGTTACTATTTTGTTTTTTTTTGATTATCTCTACTAAATCATATATTTATTCTATGCCAACAAAACTCCTTTATCTTGTTATCCTTCTACTTCTCTGTTCATGTACTGCTTCACCACCTAAAAAAACCAATAATATTTGTGAAATTTTTAAGGAAAAAGATGATTGGTATGATGATGCAAAAGAATCATTTGAAAAATGGGGGGTTCCTATCCATGTCACTATGGCTATCATGCATCAAGAATCTAGATTTGTTGCTGATGCAAAACCACCCAGAACTAAAGTATTTGGCTTTATTCCTTGGTCTCGCCCTAGTAGTGCCTATGGATACACTCAAGCTCTTGATGGTACTTGGGAAAATTATTTAGATAGTACTGATTCCTGGAGTAGCAACCGAGATGATTTCGCTGATGCCTGTGACTTTATTGGTTGGTATTGTGCCATTAGCCATAAAAAACTGGGGATTTCAAGAAACAATGCCAGAAAGTTATACCTTGCTTATCATGAAGGGTACAGAGGCTATAGACGAAAATCCTACTTAAAAAAACCGTGGTTGAATAAAGTTGCCAAAAGAGTTTACAAAAGATCTAAACAATATCAAAGGCAATTAATTGCTTGTAAAGAGGATTTAGAAAGCACAAGCTGGTTTTTTTGGTAGAATGTAGTATTCAAATCATATAACAACGAGAGATTTAATGAAAAATAATCGTAACCTCCGGTTTGTTGCATTTTTAACAACTATATTAATAGGATTTACTATGTTCTCAATGGCAAACGCCACTTCATCGGAAGAAAATCAAAAAGCAGGTGAAGCATTTCTAGCTGAAAATACAAAAAAAGAAAATATCACAACCACCGCTAGCGGTTTGCAATATGAAATATTAAAAAAAGGTGACGGCGACTCACCTTCTGCAACTGATACCGTCACAGTTCATTACAAGGGAACAACACTTGAAGGTAAAGAGTTTGATAGTTCATACAGCCGTAATTCACCCGCTACATTTCCATTAAACAGAGTGATTGCAGGTTGGACAGAAGGCCTACAACTAATGAATGCTGGTGCTAAATACCGCTTCTTTATACCTTCAGACCTTGCTTATGGTGAACGTGGTGCAGGTGCAGATATTGGACCGAACGCGGCTCTAATTTTTGAAGTAGAATTATTAAAATTCTAACTGATATTCTTATCAAAATATCCGTGCAAACTGGATCTAATTAAAAGTGAAATAAAGCTTAAATATTTATCATTTTTTCTTATACCACAATATTTAAAAATCAGCTTGCCAATTTCTGCGTAGGTTAGGCTAACAGCTCTATCGTTAACCTAACATTTTTAGCACATCGTTTGTTGTGTTGCCAAAAGATGGCATCCCAATCTACAATGCTTATCACTTTTAATCACTCCCTCACAAACCAAGCCTTGCCCTAGCAAGGCTTTTTTATTTAAAGCTTATGAAAGAATACCAACTTTTTGCTAGCACCCCAAAGGCCATGGAAAATATTCTAGCTGATGAACTTAAGGAGCTTGGAGCAAAAGATGTTCACCCTAAATTAGCTGGAGTCAGCTTTCAAGGAAACCTGGAAATGGCTTACCGAGCCTGTCTTTGGTCAAGAACTGCAAATCGGATTTTATTGCCATTAAGTTCTTTTGAAGTTAATTCAAAAGAAGACCTCTACGATGCAGTAAAAAAAATCAATTGGTTTGATCATTTCAAGCCTGACGATACTTTTGTCGTCTCTTTCAATGCTAAACATTCAGACGTTATTAATAATAGTCACTTTGGTTCATTAGTCGTAAAAGATGCCATTGTAGACCAAATGCGGGCAAAATTTCATAAGCGGCCTAATATTGATACCCACCGTCCTAACATTAGGATTAATGTTTATTTAAATGCAGAAAATGCACAGTTAAGCCTTGACCTCTCTGGTGAAAGCTTACATAAACGAGGTTACAGAGCTGAAAATGTTACGGCTCCGATCAAAGAAAATCTCGCCGCCGCCATGTTATTACGTTGCGGTTGGCCAGAAATTGCTAAAAAAGGCGGTTCATTAATTGATCCAATGTGTGGATCTGGCACCTTACTTTTAGAAGCGGCAATGATTGCAGCAGACTTTGCACCCGGTTTACTGCGCGACTATTATGGTTTTACAGGATGGAAACAGCACGATACAGAGTGCTGGCAAAAATTAATCTCTGAGGCTGAAAATCGTAAATCAATTGCTCTTGAAAAAATGCCAGTCATTGCAGGCTTTGATCAAAGTCGCCGTACCGTTGCAACAGCCATCACCCACGTTGAAAATGCTGGTTTTCAAAACAAAATACATGTTGAACGTAGAGACATCCAAGATGCAGAACCCGCTGAAAGTTGGCAACCAGGGTTACTTATTTGCAACCCCCCTTACGGTGAAAGATTAGGTGATGATGAACAGATCGCCCAGCTTTATTTACAATTTGGTGAAACCTTAAAAGCCAATTTTAAACATTGGAAAGCCTCTCTAATTATTAGCAACCCTGAAATGGGCTTTCGCTTAGGGATTCGCTCTCAAAAACCGATTACACTCTTTAACGGCCCATTAGAATGTAAATTACTTCGTTTAGAGATAGAAGAAAAGTCTTTCTTTATACCTAAAGCAAAATCCCAGCAGGAACGTATAGATCAAATAACCCAAAGTCATTCAATTGAATCCGCTGACGAACAACGTGCAGAAATGTTTGCTAATCGTCTGAAAAAAAATCTTAAAAAGATGACAAAATGGGCAAAAAGAGGGAATGTTAATTGTTATCGTTTATATGATGCAGACTTACCTGAATATGCTGTCGCTGTTGACCTTTATAGAGGTGAAAAATTATGGGTGAATGTACAAGAATATGATCCTCCCAAAACTATTGCACCTCATAAAGCCAATCAACGTCTTGCTGGCATTTTAACTGAAATACCTAAAGTTTTAGATATTGACAAGTCTCAAGTCTTTTTAAAAATTCGTCGTAAACAAAAAAATACTGATCAATACGAAAAACAAAACGATACCGGAAAATTTTATACCATTGAAGAAAACGGATGTAAATTTCTAGTCAATTTTGAAGACTATCTGGACACAGGATTATTTCTTGACCACCGCCCTATTCGCTTACTCATCCAACAACAGGCAAAAGATAAAAACTTCCTCAATTTATTTGCATACACAGGAACCGCATCAGTACATGCCGCGATAGGTGGGGCAAAATCAACCACCACTATTGATATGTCAAATACTTATCTTGAATGGGCAAAAAACAATTTTGACTTAAACAACATGACTGGCAACCACAACATTATTCGTGCGGACTGTCAGGAGTGGTTAAAACAACAAGCTCAACAAACAGAAAAAAAACAATATGAATTAATTTTTTTAGACCCTCCGACCTTTTCAAATTCCAAGCGTATGGAAGATTTTTTTGATATTCAGCGAGATTATATAGAACTCATTAATCACTCTTTAGCACTATTAACAGAGTCAGGCACTTTATACTTTTCCACCAACTTTAAGCGATTTAAAATGGAGTCTCAATTATTTTCTGGGGTGGTTATTGAAGACATCAGTAGATCAACAATTCCAGATGATTTTGTCAGAAGCCCAAAAATTCATTATTGCTGGAAAATTCAAAAAAAATGAAAACCATTCATCTTGTTGTAAGTGGCCGAGTTCAAGGTGTTTACTTTCGGGCGTTTACTAAAAAACGAGCCATTAAATTTGGTATTACGGGCTTTGTTTGTAACGTAGAAAATGGAGATGTAGAAATTGTTGCCCAAGCAGAACAGGAAAGTCTAGACAGCTTTATCAATTGGTGTCACGAAGATCCATTGATGGCTAAGGTAGAAAATGTGAATGTTAAAGAATATTCAACAACAGAACATTTCTCCCAATTTGAAATCCGTTGATAGGAACCCTTCTCTTTGTTTATTATTCACGCTATACGGGATATTTTACTCACTTTATCATCTAAAACGGGCTTTCCTTTTTCAACCCTATCTCTACCATTTTCCTTTGCAGAGTATAATGCAGTATCGGATGACTGTATTAATTGAGCAGCAATTTCCGATGTGCTTACCTTAGATAGACTACAGGGCTTATAAGTAGCCAAGCCTATTGAGATAGTCACTTTAAGAACATCATTGTTAAAAGGTACTGAAAGATCTTTAATAGACTTTCTTATTCTTTCAGCAATATCCTCCGCCTTTTCTTCATCAATTGTTGATAACAAGGCAACAAATTCTTCACCGCCGTAACGAGCCAAAACATCGTTACTTCTTAATTGCTTTTTTATCATTCCTGCAACTAACGCTAAAACTTGGTCTCCTGCCTGGTGTCCATATGTATCGTTTATTGATTTAAAGTAATCAATATCTAAAAACAAACAACTTAATGGATCATCATTCCGCTGGCTTCTATCAATTTCTTCACCAATTCTCTGTTCTAGAAAGCGCCTGTTATTAACCCCTGTTAAGGTGTCAATATGGCTAGTTCTACGTAACATTTCGTAATTTAGATTATTCTCCAGACAAATACTTACAACAGAGACCATATGCTCGATAAAGTCCGTTGCCATATTATTTATAAATCTATTTGATGTATAACTCCCCAAATTTAATGATCCAAAATACTTACCCCGTCTACTTAACGGTATGATTGCTACTGAAGCTGGTTTTCTTACAAAATCAGGAAAAAATCCGGCACAACTTGCCTGTTTATAAGCACCTAAAAAAGGCCTGGAAGATAAGCCAAAAGTACTTTTTAACAGTTCTTTATCTTCTAGCAATAAAAGCCCATCTTTAGATTGATAATCATAACTATCCTCATGAAGAAAACGTGCAATATCACCCTTCTCATCTATCAAACAAAAGCTCACTGCATCAAGATCAAAGAATGACTTAGTTTCATTTAGCATATGATCAATCATTGCCGGCAATGAGTTAAGATTGAGCAGCTTCATTTCAAAGACTTGAAATCTTTTTAAAGTCAGGCTGTTTTCTTGGACACGATCCAGCATTCCATCTAAATGGCTTTGCAATACACATAAATCTGTTGTGATATCTTCTTCCAATCTAAACTACTCTTTTATAAATAATATTGCTTTAGATAGTAGCAGTTAAACAAATTTTTTCAACTATTTTTAATACTTTAGCATAACTTCATCATGCTAAAATTAACCCAATTCTTGTTCTAAAAAAATAAAAGTTAATGGCAAATTCTGATAAGGATAAAATTCTAAAATTACGTGAAATAATCAGTCAACATAATTCACACTATTACACCCATGACAATCCAACTATCACGGATGCAGAATACGATAGACTAATTAAAGAATTAAGGCAGCTTGAATCTAAAAACCCCGAATTAATTACTCCAGACTCCCCTTCTCAAGTAGTTGGAGGGGAGGTTTTAACAGCGTTTACTAAAGTTAATCATAAAGTCCCTATGCTTTCTCTAGGTAATGTTTTCTCTAAAGAAGAATTATCTGATTTTATCACTCGCTTAAATAATCGCTTAAATAACCCTGAAGAGCTTTTATTTTGTGTTGAACCAAAACTTGATGGGCTTGCGATTAGTTTACTTTATGAAAAAGGAACTTTAGTTAGAGCAGCAACAAGAGGAGATGGCACTATTGGTGAAAATGTTACTCATAATATAAAAACCATCAAAAATATCCCTCACACTTTACAAGGTCAAAATATCCCCAAAACCATAGAGATTAGAGGAGAAGTTGTTATGCCCATTGCTGCCTTTAATCATTACAATAAAATAGCCCAAGAAAAAGGTGAAAAAGGTTTTGCTAATCCCCGAAATGCAGCAGCAGGTAGCTTACGTCAACTTGACTCTAAAATAACAGCTAAACGACCCCTCGCTTTTTATAGCTATGGCATAGGATTACTTTCAAACCACACGTTACCCAATAGCCATTATCAAAGATTATTAATATTAAAAAAATGGGGACTCCCTGTTAGTGAAGAAATTTTTCTAAAATCTGACTCCGATGGTTGCCTAGATTATTATCAATCTATTTTACAAAAACGTAATTCGATTCCTTATGAAATAGACGGTGTTGTTTATAAAATTGATGATATAGCACTTCAAGAACAAGCGGGCTTTATTTCACGTGCTCCACGCTGGGCTACAGCACATAAATTTCCCGCCCAAGAAGAACAAACTGTTTTACTTAATGTTGAGTTTCAAGTTGGACGTACGGGGGCTATTACCCCAGTTGCAATACTTGAACCCGTTTTTGTCGGAGGCGTTACCATTAGTCGCGCCAGCTTACACAACCAAGATGAAATTGAACGTTTAGGTATAAGGATTGGTGATACTGTTGTGGTCAAACGTGCAGCAGATGTTATTCCTCAGATAATAAGAACTTTACCTAGCAAAAATGTGCAATACAAAAAAATCATCTTCCCTACCCTTTGCCCTATTTGCCAATCAGAAATTGAACGAATTGAAGATGAGGCTATTGCTCGTTGTAGTGGTGGGCTATATTGTCCTGCTCAACGTAAAGAAGCTATTCAATATTTTGCCTCTAGAAAAGCACTAAATATTGATGGCTTAGGCGAAAAAGTAGTTGATTTATTAGTTAATGAAGCATTAATTAATAACCCAGCTGATTTGTTTTCTTTAATAGCTGAACAATTAATTCCTTTAGAAAGAATGGGAGCTAAAAAGGCTGAAAACCTGATCAATGCTCTGACAAAATCCAAATCTACTACATTAGCTAAATTTTTACTTTCCCTAGGTATTAGAGAAGTAGGAGAAGCGACAGCAAAAAATTTAGCAGAACACTTTTTAACCCTGGATGCTGTATCACAGGCAGATGAAGATGTTCTACAGGAAGTTGATGATGTGGGTGAAATTGTGGCTAAACATATCAATTATTTCTTCCGTCAGGCACATAATAGAGAAGTTATTGATGCCCTGATTAAAGCAGGTGTTACTTGGCCTGTGATAAAAGCAAAAGAAACGCAAACTCTTCCTTTAGCTGGAAAAACCTATGTTTTGACCGGTACTTTACAACAATTAAAAAGAAATGATGCAAAAGCGTCACTTCAAGCACTAGGTGCCAAGGTTTCTGGTAGTGTTTCAAGTAAAACAGATTGTGTCGTGGCGGGAGAGTCAGCAGGATCAAAATTAACCAAAGCTCAAGAATTAAATATTCCAATTATTGATGAAGATGGGTTAATCGCTCTGTTATCCCACAATATTTAAATATATATTGTTTTTCACTCTCACGTAAAAAATATAAAACCTTTATTATTTAATTCGTTATGTTGGGTAAATTTAAAAATATAGAGTTCTGTTTATGTTGCTATAAATCATCATATTCTGTATATTTAAATTTGTTTCTGTGATGCAGATCACAAGAAAACTTTCTATTTTTTGAAAACTATCACAATAATAGTTATTTTCTCGTTTTCTACCAGCAAAAACAATTGGTTAAAATATATTTTCCAAAAATTATAAGTCTTAGTGTAAGACCTATAATTTTAGACTTTTTTATCAAACCAACTTAAATTTAGAATAAAAAACAGGGGTTTAATAACCTGTTCCTATTTAATAATATTGAGGAGAGAAATATGTCTGATAATAATGACCTTCATTACGGAAGTTATCTTGGTGGCAATTGGGGCTATGGTGGTGGCGGCTCAGGTTCTGGCGGCGGACATCATGGCGGTGGTTCTGGGTCTGGCGGCGGTGGTAAACACGGCGGCGGTTCTGGGTCTGGCGGTGGTCACGGCGGCGGCTCAGGTTCTGGCGGCGGACATCATGGCGGTGGTTCTGGGTCTGGCGGCG
>CAZZIX010000005.1:0-8146 GCA_964654345.1 uncultured Methylomarinum sp. | reverse complement strand
GTGGACACCACGGCGGCGGCAAATATGGCTATAGCTACGATGAAGGAATAGATAGTGATGATACAGATCTGGGTGATTAATCCTAAACTGTTTAATCTACAATTTAAAAGGACTTAATGTGGTATCGTTGTTTGTCCAAATTGATCAATTCATTATGGGCAAACAGCGTTTCACCTTTTCACAAATTACTAGTGAAATTTTTTAATTAAGGAGTTAATTTTTTGTCAAATCAAACTTTAAACGCTTTCTTACGGGATACTTTAAATGCTTGCAGACAAAGTTTTTTTTCCGTAGTTTTTTTTAGTTTTTTTGTCAACCTACTCATGTTGACAGTTCCAATTTATTTATTGCAATTGTATGATCGAGTTATCCCAAACCGAAGTACAGAAACTCTTGTTTTTTTAACGATTATAGCCATTGCTGCTTTAATTACGTTAAGTGTTCTTGATGCAACACGAAGTGCCATTTTAATGAAAATGGGAACTTGGCTGGATAGACGTTTAAGTAGCCATATTATTAGTGGGACAGTCAAGCGTTCACTTAGAAAAGAAAAACCTTCTTCCGTCCGAGTTCTAAACGATTTAGCAACATTACGTAATTTTTGTTCGGAACCTACCTTACTTTCCATTCTTGATCTACCTTGGGCGCCGATTTTCACTTTCGTACTATTCTTATTGCACCCTTTGATAGGCACTATTACATTGATAGGCTTAATATTATTAGCTGGACTAGCAATTTTGAATGAATATCTTAGCCGTTCTTTAGTTAAAAATTCAGAAGATTCGTCAAATAAATTAATTGAATATGCTTCTTCTGTGATAAAAAACTCAGATGTTATTGAAGCGATGGGAATGAGACAAAATTTTCTCAATCAATGGAATTCAAAAAATGAAGCATCGTTAGCAAATCAGGCACAATTTGTATCAAAAACAGGATGGATTTCTACAACGGCTAAATTTTTACGGTTTGTCTTACAGGTTTCTGTGGTTTTTTCTGCAGCTTGGCTGATCATGAATAATCAGTTAACTGGCGGTGCAATGATGGCTAGTATTCTATTGATGAGACGTGCAATAGCACCTATGGAAAGAGCTATTTCTTCATGGAAATCAGTCCTTAGCGCCAGAAATGCACTAAAACAAGTTAGTTATAGACTAGATATTGCACCTACTTTAAAATCGTATTCTCCAGTTACAAAACCGAGTGGTTCGCTTAAGGTTGAAAAACTGACCTATGCTTATTCCAGAAATGCCAAACCAGTTTTGTACAAAATAAATTTCGAAATAAAGCCAGGAAAAAGTCTGGGTATTGGTGGACCCACAGCAGCCGGAAAGTCCACATTGGCACGACTTCTTGTTGGTATAGCAAAGCCAACTTCAGGACATGTAAAGTTGGGAGGTACAGATTTAACACAGTGGGACTCCGAAGAGTTAGGCCCTCACATTGGTTTTTTACCTCAAGATGTTGAATTATTTGCAGGTACTTTTCGTCAGAATATAGCTAGGATGGACGAAAATGGAGATGTGTATTCCGTAATTGAGTCTGCCAAGATTGCCGGTGTTCATAAGATGATTATGCAATTCCCCAAGCGTTACGAAACTGAAATCGGTGATTCAGGGGCATTTCTTTCAGGAGGACAGCGACAACGAATCGCCTTGGCACGAGCAGCGTATCGGAATCCAAAACTTGTTGTTCTGGATGAACCAGATGCTAATTTAGATCGAGAAGGAAGAGAAGCGCTTGCGAATGCGATTGAAAAACTAAAGCAAAAAGGTTCAATGGTTATTTTGATTTCTCATCAATCAAGTATGTTGAAACTTGCTGATGATGTCATTATGTTAAAAAAAGCCAGAGTAGAACAAGTTTTAAAACCTACAAAAAAACACTCTCGGTCTCCTGCTGACTTCCCTAAGACAGTTAAACTTTCTCTACGTTATCAGCAATCTAACCATGAAATAAGTAATCACATTTTATCAAAAGACACCACCCCACAAAGACTAAATAAAATAACAAACCAAAAGAAACTTCCCCTCGGAACACAACAGAAATGACTTCAACTCAATTAGTAAATCTTGATGAAAATAGCTTTAATCAAGAAACCAGACGCCTCATCTTTAGAGGTTATTTGGTTTTAGGCTGTTTTATCGGCTTACTGTTAGCATGGACATTTTTTGTACCTTTGTCTAGCGCTGCAATTGCTCCAGGTGTCATCAGTGTTGATGGTTATAGCAAAACCATCCAGCATTTGGAAGGTGGAATAATTCGAGAACTTCTTATTAAAGATGGAGATAAAGTTACTGCTGGCCAAACAATTATAAAGCTTGATGACACACAGGCAAAAGCTGAATATGATTCGTTAAGATCTCAACTTATACTTTCAACAACTCGGTATGCAAAACTTACCGCAGAAAAGCAGAAAACTGATGAAATTATATTTCCGCAATGGATATTGAACAGCCGCTCAGAACCTGAAGTTGAGAATTCCATTTTAGAACAGACTAGATCATTTGCCGCTCGCCAAGCTGAACAAAGGGAAAAATTATCTATTATTGACGGTAGAATTGATCGATTGAAAAATCAATTTTCTCAACTTAAAAGTAGCTTGGTTTCTCAAAAAAAATTACTGTCTATTGTTCGAGAAGAACTTAAAGTTAATCGTAAATTTTTTAAGAAAGGGCTCGTCACACGAAGAGATTTGTTTAAGCTACAGAATGATGAGGCTACAGCTGAAATTGAAATAAAAGAAAAACAGTCTCAGCTTGCCGGAATAAAACAGCAGACGGGTCAATTACGCCAACAAAAAACAGAATTTATCGAATCAAGAAATACTAAAATCGCACTTCAACTACAATCAGATCAAGAACAGATTGTTAAGCTAACGCACCAACAATCAAAAGTTAATGACACACTATCCCGAAAGCTTATTAAAGCTCCAGTTTCTGGAACTGTTGTTAACATGCAAGCCCATACATTAGGTGGTGTTATTGCACCTGGTGGCATAATTTTAGACATTGTACCAGCGGGACAAAAGTTGTTGGTCAGTGCGCATGTGGAACCCAAAGATAGGGATATTATCCGAGCAGGACAACTTGCCGAAGTCCGCTTCACCGCATTTAGTCAGCGAGCATTAAGACCTATAAAAGGGAAGGTCAATGTTATTTCTGCTGACCGAATAACCGACCCAACAACCAAGCTGCCTTATTACCTCGCAACTATAGAGCTGACTGAAGACCCTGTAAAGGTATTAAATAACACACCTATTCACCCAGGCATGCAGGCTACAGTGATGATTATTACTGGTGAACGAACAGCAATTGAATATCTGACTAAACCTTTATTTCGTAACTTTACTAGAGCGTTTAAGGAAGAATAACTTACTGGAAAGTAAAATTACATGAGTGTTAAAAAGAGAAACTCCGCGAAATATCGAAAAGATAAAAAAACGAGTCAAGCAAAGAAAAAACAACGTAATCGTAATCTAAAAATTGGTATTTGGGAACAATTATTAAACTCTAAAGTTAAAGATGTTGAATTCCCAGGAGGCCCCACCAGGAAATCATATCGATTACATTTAATTGATGGTCGTTCTGTGATTGCAACTGAGCGCAGAGAACGGTCTCTACTTGCTATTGAATGTGCTGTTTTACGTAAAATTGGTAAAAATTCTTCTGCTGTACCCAAACTTCTTGCTACTGACGGCAACTATTTGTTAGTTCAAGAAGATTTAAAAGGCGTACGGCTACCTCAAGCCTTACATGATGCGAATGAAAAGCAGGTTGAATCTTTACTTGATAATGCTCTAAAAAGTCTTTCAACTATTCAAAAAATTGGTTCTGAAAATGGTCTGGATGAGCAATTTCAGCCTATTGGAAATTCTCAAGAATGGATAACGGGTTTAATTGATCGCCCCGCAGTTATCGGTCGACATTTCCAGGTTCATCCTGCTCAACCAAAAGTAGATAAACTTTTTGATCTTTTTACTGTATCAAAGCAGCGTTTTGTTAAATGGGATGCTCGTCCAGGAAATGCAATAGTGCAAAAACAAGACAATGTATCATGGTTTGACTGGGAACATTGCGGAACAAGAAACAGACTTGATGATCTTGCCTGGTTACTTTGTGATGAATTTGTTCTTGATTCTGTTGAAATGGAAAATCGTCTTATTAATAATAATTTAGAACTGTTTTCTGATCATTTTAGTTTGGATCACGCTAGAGAATATCTATACTCTTTTGGCGTTTTTCATAGCAGTGTTCGCCTTGGGTTAATTTTAAACTATAAAGGACGTGGTTCTTGGTGGGATCTGGATAAATGTTTGTCGGGGGATAAAGCGGGAGTTACTTTAGAATTAGCTGAACGTATTTGTTATCGCGCCAGTCGTTGGGCAAAACAATCGGAATTTACTGAAGCATTAAGTCCTTGGTTTATTGAAATGGCTGAAAATCTAAAACTAAATACAACTCCCAAAAAAACACATAAAGGAAGGCCAATGGCGAATCAAGTTGAGCAAAATTATAATGATACAAAGCAGCCCTTTTGGCTAGAACAGATTTTCGATAAAGTAAAGCTATTACCTCTTCAAGGCGACTTTCAACTTCATGGATTAAAAATAAATATTCATTCTTATGACCCTGAAACATACAGTTGGATTGAGAAATATATTTATCCTCTTAATTTATTAAATGAAGAAGACGAACCCAAAACAAATTATTCTGTCAATGTTTTTCATTCTGATGACTTGGTTCAAGCTGTTCTAAATTCCATTGAAAATTCTGAAGTAGATACACATAAAATCTCTAATGCTAGAAGATATGTAGATAGAATTTCAGTTAATGAGCATGTTACAGTGGACTGTGATCCTGCTTATGGCATGTTATGGGTAACTGATAGGACTAACAACTCAGTTACTTTAGTTTTATCTGTCAAAGTACGTTGGCCACTATTAGAAATTTCGCGAGTCGTTCGTGACCTTATTACTCGGTTTTTAGAAGATCAAGGATGGGTTATTTTTCATGCTGGCGCAGTACAAATAAATAAAAAGAATTATATGGTTGTAGGTGATGCCAGTGCAGGAAAAACATCTTTCATTATTGCTTTACTTTCTTCTGGAGCCTCTTTTATTTCAAATGAACGCGTCTTTGTGAAGGTAGAAAATGGCAAAACTCGAATAATATCTTTTCCTATGCCCATTGCTGTCGGACTTGGAACTATGGTTCAGTATCCTGAATTGATTAAATATGTACGAGAACCACAGCTTTGTTTGTACCCGCCTAGACGTATTAATTTTTCCAGAGTTCACAATACACCAGAAAGCATGTGGCCTAAATTAGAAGATAAAGTACAGTTTTTACCTCAGGAAGTCACCGAGAAATTTTCTGATTCTGCTGGTGTTGCAGAGGGGAAAATAGAAGGCGTGATTGTGCCAAACTTTCAAAAGAGTTGGCCACTTAAAGTTGAACCCTTAAATAGAGAAGCTATAGAAAAAGTAGTAAAAAACAATCATATTAATCGCGATTTTGATGAAATTTATCCACCATGGATGCCCTTACCTTTTAAGCAACCTTCTATTGATACTATAAAAAACACGATCTCTTCTTTAACTGAATTGCCTAGTATAAAAGTAAGATTTTCTGCTAGCAAAAATCAGCGAAATGAAACTTCTACTTATCCTGACCAAGTTGAGGAAGGTTTTAAGGAATGGAAAAAAAGGATTGAGAAAAGTACAAGTAAGAAATTAGAGGAATAAACCTATAATTCCCTTTCAACTGTTTTTTTCAAATAGACTTTCAACTTATAGAACACTTAATCCTTTATGTAAAGATTGATATTAACGCCCTCTATGCGGCCATGATCTGTTCTTTGATCATAATCTTTATCACGTTGATTATATTTTTCTATAATGTTTTTTCCTTTGTTATTTGCAATTTTTTCTAATCTTCGGCAATTATTGAATTCACCTAAAGATAATAATTCTTTTTCAATATCGCGAGCAGCATATAATCCAGAGTTTTTATGTCCCTGCTCATGTTTTAAAAGTGCTTTATAATATTTATCAAATGAACTACGGATGCCAGAGTCAACTGGGAAGTCATCAGATATTTTCGGCATAGTATATTGTATTGTTAGATCAGTATTAACAGTGTATATCTGACAACTTCCTTTTTTCTTTTTCCATTTAAACTTCCAATTTACATGCCATTTTGTGTCCCCTCGAAATCTTTTTCCATTAAGTATAATTGGAGTTCTTTTATAGAATTCCTGTTTAATATCACCTTTAGTTTTAGGATAAATATCATAAAATCTGAATTCGGTAGCCATTTTTGGCTCCGAGATCGCAGTTAAAGAAATAAGGAAAACAATCAATCCGAAAAATATTTTCATGTTCTTTATTTCAAAAAAGTATATTAGGCAGCTGGAAATAAATAACCCACCCATTTTGCGTAGATTTTTTGTTAGTCTTCAGTTTTGTTGTGTAGGGCGCATAGCTAGCTATGTAACCGAAGCAACAAGATCGAAGACGGACAAAAAGGCAAGTAAGGTGGGTGGGTTATTTGTTTCCAGTTGCCTTAGCAATCTATAAATTTTTTCTTAAATATTTTACTGGTTTGGTAAGATAACCTTTCGCATCCACTGGCACACTCTCATGAACAATTATATCTCCTAGTTCAGACATCGCCCTTTTATAAACTTTTCGTTTAAAGTAGATTACATCGCCTAAAGGATGCCAGTAATCAACCCATTTCCAACCATCAAATTCCTGCTTTTCACCACAATCAAAACGTACTTTGCTTATATCGCCCACCAAACGTAAGATAAACCATATTTGTTTTTGACCAATACATAAAGGCATTGAATTCTTTCTAATAAATTTATCGGGTAATTTATACCTTAACCAATAACGAGTACGGCCAAGTAACTGAACATGCTCAGCCATTAGCCCCGTTTCTTCCCACAACTCCCGATACATAGCAGTTTCAGGGTCTTCATTGCAATCAATCCCACCTTGTGGAAATTGCCAGGAATTAACGCCTTTACGCTTAGCCCAAAATACACGACCCTCGTCATTACAAAGGATAATACCAACATTAGGTCGATACCCTTTCGAGTCTATCATTGTAAAACAACCTGTTAATTAACCTTCCTGCTCAATGTTTTTTACCAGACATAATGATTAATCCAACTACTTTTATTTAAAAATATAGATGATTCGTACAACACCATCTTAGTGTAAAGTGCATCTAACATCTTTTTTGTATTTAAAGATTGAATTAAATATAACTACTTATTTATAGCCTGCTGTCTCAATGTTAAAATATTCGAACAAGTCAGTATTAAAATCAATGACATCATTGTTCCATAAAACAAGCACTGATGCCATAAGCTTTTAATTTAATTATTTATTAGGATAGGTTCAACCGTGACATTAGCAATATTTGATTTAGACAACACGATTATTTCAGACGATAGTGATTATTTATGGGGTCAATTTCTTGTTGACCAAGGAATAGTTGATAAAACCCAATACGAAGCAGCAAATACCAAATTTTACGAGGATTATAAACGTGGCAAACTGGATATTGTTGAATTTTTACAGTTTTCACTTGCACCTTTAGCAAAACATGATCCTGAGCAACTTTATAAGTGGAGAAGTCAATTTGTAGAAGAGGTGATAAAGCCCATCCAATTAAAACCAGCTATTAGGCTAATTAATAAACATCGCTTTAAAGGAGATACTGTTCTAGTGATTACAGCAACGAATCGTTTTGTTACCGAACCGATTGTAAAATTATTTAGAATTGATAACTTGTTAGCTACGACCCCTGAATTTATTGATGGGCGATATACGGGACAATTTGAAGGCATACCCTGCTTTCAGGAAGGAAAAGTAAAATTACTGGAAGAATGGCTAAAAACCTCCACTGAAACGATGGAGAACAGCTGGTTTTATAGTGACTCTTATAACGACCTTCCTTTACTCAAGCTGGTAGACAACCCTGTTGCAGTTGACCCTGATGAAAAATTGAGAGATCATGCAGAGCAACAAAAATGGTCAATTATCAGCTTACGTTTATAGAGTACCTCTATTAAATAGGCATAAGAGAATGTAAATTATTTTGTGTAACTGCTTATTATTAATCTCTAATATGAG
>CAZZIX010000004.1:0-40158 GCA_964654345.1 uncultured Methylomarinum sp. | reverse complement strand
CATTGAATCCCAAAAAAGATGGAATAACGCAAATATAAACTCTGAGGGAGTTTATTATATTGTATTTTAGTTAACAGGCGTCTGATATAGACGGCGTGATAATTTCAACATGATGAACTTACTGGAAAAAACTATTTGTTTATTAAATAAATTTTTTAATCATATTCCAATATAAATTAAAGATCATATTTACAAGGTTCATCGAAAATGCAAACAATTTATTATTCTTAAACAAACGTGTTTTGGCCCATTCCCCAGCCGTTAGTATTTGGGTATCTGAGATTTTCCTCGTTGCTTGTGTAAATTTTCTTTTTTTCAGTGTAACTGGGAACATCCTGACAACAGAAATATTAGCCTTGAAATAGGAGCCAGCCTGTCTAACTGACAAGGATAATATAAACAAAATAATCTCATACAATAAAAATGCAGGAATAATTGCTACGATAGTCTTTATTCGATATACACGCAGGATAAAGAGCCATCTATTTCTAATTTGATAGTACATCATTGCCTTACTTCTTGGCTGAACATCATGACGTGCTAATGCGGTAGGTATTACTACGCAATCGTAACCAGACAAAGTAACACGCGCGCAAAATTCTCCATCAGTCCAACCAAAGAACAGATCTTCATCAAAGTTACCTACTTTATCTACAATATCACGCCGTATCATCATTGCTGCTGCTGCCAGCGCAGAGACTTTATATGGTTCCGAATACTCTTGAAAATTCTTAAGATCACCGGTACGTGTTATTCCAGCACCAATATAATGAAGCATAGTACCACCATATTGTACTTCCTTATCATTTTTAGCATATACGACAAGTGGTGATGAAACCACATAATTATCATCAGCCTCCATTTTATCGACTAGTTCACATAATACATTATTTTCCAATAAAACATCGTCATCAACTAGTAAAACATATTTTGTATCTGCTTCTTTCAAGCCTATATTTCTTGCCACATTTGGACCCGAATTATGGTTTAAGGCGACAATTTTTACATCTGAAAATTGCTCTTCTACCAATGTAGTTGTTCCATCCGTAGATGCATTGTCAACAAGCATTATTTTCTGGGGAGAAACACTTTGCTTCAGGATTGAATTAATTGTATTTACAATAATTTCCTTTCGATTATGACTAACGATACAAACCGTAACAGAAACTATTTTTTTCTTGTTCATATTAATTATATCCACTTGAAAATAGCAGGGTCTAACTTTCTATAAATATAGATCGCATATCATGTCGAATTATTTTATTTTTATAGTGCCAAAATATCCGAGACTTCTATTTCCCATTATGTACTTTGACAATTTCTTCCAATCGTTGTAGTTCCCGTGATATTTTATCTGAATCCCAAGAAAATAGTTCAGCAACAAGCGGCGCAAGTTCGATTGTACGTTTTGAATTATCACCCAGACTTGTTCGTCTGAACAATAGGTCATCTATATGGCAAACAGATTCTTCACTAATTTTAGCTTTGAGATCATCAAGCCAGTCGGTATCAGATGCGGATGGGTTCCAGGAAAAATCATATTCATAAGCCCTATCCCGAATACGAGCATCATTTGATTTTCCCCGTAATCTTCTTGTTTTTATATTATTAGGAAATATTTCTTTCAATGCTTTTTCAGCTACAGCACGTGAAGTTGTAAACTTAACACCCGAAATACTATATAAACCATCTACCCCACCTTCCTTTCCATGATTAACAATCTCAGGTCTAACGGCCAATTGATCTGCTTCCTCTTTCTTGGCCGGTAATATTCCTGCGTAAATGTAAAGGATATCCTTTCGTTGTAAATTTACATCGGGCAATGCGGAATTAAGATCAGCGATAAATTCATCAATCATTTTATCATTGGGGACAGGATTATTTATATCCCCAAGCCATGATTTATGACCAGTGCCTACTAACATCATACCCTTCCATGGATGGAGAAAATACGTCTGCGCACCAGGTTTGTTTGGACTTATTGCTACTGCATAATCAGACATAGCCTTTCTATCAAATAGAATATTCCAGGCTATCGATGGATTTAGAAGATTAGGGAATTCTATATCATGACACCGCGAAAACTCTCTTGCCCAGGGTCCAGTTGCATTAATAACAACCTCTGAATTAAATTTAAAACTTTTTCCATTTAAATGATCTTTTCCAATCAAACCAGTTATCCTATTACCCTGTTTTAGTATCTTTATAGCTTCAACATAATTCAAAGCGCAAGCACCAACAGAACAGGCGTTCTTTAATACATCCATAATAAGCCTTTGAGAATCTGGCACGCAAGCATCATACCACACTGCAGCACCAGTAAGGCCATTTGGATATAACCATGGAAACTGACGTAAAGCGGATGAAGAACTTAGTACGGTGCCATTGTTTAGATAGCTATTTTTCTCAACAGATTTATTACGATGTATAGATAAAATATCGTTTAATAGGAGAGCAAATCGGAATATTGAATTTCTTTTTATTCCCTTTCCATATAGTGGCATAAGACAAGGAAGCGGTTTTATGAGTTCTGGAAATGTTCTTAAAAACCAGCGACGCTCCCTTACCGATTCAAAAAAACGTGGTAGATCGAGTGTTTGCAGATAACGAAGCCCTCCATGTATAATTCGTAGACTATTAAAACTTGTTGCACCACCAAAATCGTCCTTCTCTAGTAACAATACTTTAAGTCCTTTCTGCACCGACTCCAGTGCAAGCATGGATCCATAAATTCCGCCACCTACAATGATAGCATCATATTCTGATTCAGAAGCTAACGCTGGTGCTCTTAAAATAGCAGGCATTAAAGCATACTCTGTTCTTTATACCACTCTGCGGTTCTACGCAGACCGTCTTTCAGGCTTACCTTGGGCTCATATTTTAATAACCTTCGAGCCTTATCAATAGAAAAAGCCCTGTCCTTGGAAAAAAACTCAACACGCCTTGGATATAGAAATGGTTGAATCCCAAGTGTTCTGCATACTTTATCGCAAACAACAGCAGCTACATATACCGGGAGAAATGGGATACTCAGTTTTGGGTGTGGCTTTTCAAGAACATCTGCAATAGTATCTACAAGTTCTCGCAATGTCGTATATCTTGCGCCTGCAATCGTAAACACCTCACCTTGGACTTTTGTCGTTTTCAATGCCAGCATAAAGCCTTCCACAAGGTCATCAATGTAGGTCATGTGATATAGACTTTTACCATTACCAATCATTAAGAACTTATTCCGATTAATTGCTTTGAAAAGTTTAAGAAAACGAGTATCTCCTGGTCCATGAATCCCAACGGGTCTAATAACAACCCCGGAAAGCCCATTAGCAAAATACTCTTTTGCAAGCAATTCACCTTCAAGTTTTGAATCTTGATAGTGATCTCCAGGTTCTATACGGTAATTTTCATCAGCTGGCGCTTCTTTTATTTCCCCCTGTACACCAACAGTGGAGGTATGTACAAATCTAACAACTCCGAATTTTTTTGCCGCATCAAGCAAATTTCTCGTTGCTTCTACATTAACATTCCAAAATTCTTCTCTATCTGCATGCTCTGTACGATAAGCTGCAGCAACATGAATGACTCTTGATATATCTTGAAAGTTATCAAATACACTATCATTATCCTTAATATCTACCACACGACACTCAACACCCATTTTTTTCAAATGATCAAGCTGGCTAGATCCTCTAACGAAGGCAATAACTTCTTCGCCTTCATCAATAAGCCGACTACATATAGCTCCACCGGTATATCCGGTTGCCCCTGTAACCAAAATTTTATTACCCATTTCTTATCTCTCCATCCACATTCTACGCCAGGACTCAAATACAATTAGTGACCAAAGAATATGGCTATGGTTAGCTCGACCCGCCAAGTGCTCATTTTTAAGTCTTAGCACCGTACTAATATTAAATATTCCTTCATTTCTCAAGCTGTGCGTATCAAGCATATCTTCCATTAATGGTCGAAACTGAGTTCCTAGCCAGTGTTTTATCGGAATGCTAAAACCCTGCTTTTGACGGTAAATACAATTAGTTGGGATATGCCGTTCCGCCACCTTCTTTAGCAACCATTTTTCTATACCATTCTTAATTTTAAAATTACCAGGCACAGAGAATGCAAGTTCGACAAGTTCCTTATCAAGCAATGGTACCCTTGATTCAAGTGACGTTGCCATAGACATTCGATCAACTTTTACTAAACAATTATCTACCAGATAACTTTTTACATCCACGTATAATCTTCGATTAACCATATCTCTGTCGCCCGCCCTTTCAAACAGGTTATAAATATGCTCTCCAGCAGGTTCATTTATTTGCTCCATTGCCTCTGGAGTAAAAAGTTGGGCTCGAATTGCATCACCAACAAAGATTCGCCATCGCGCATGTCGTAGCTCTTCTGGCTCCTGCATACCCTCCATAAATCTTTTTAGTTTATTTATGAAACCTTTTTTTTCTGCTCTCGGTTTTAATGAGTTCACCCATGGTTCAAATATATTTTTACGCATAAATGAAGGCGCATACTCATATAGTTTTGATTTATCATCTGCGATATAGGTTTCATAACCAGCAAAAAGTTCATCGCCACCGTCTCCACTTAAAGAAACAGTTACATGCTTACGTGCTAACTTTGACACGAGATAAGTTGGAAAAATTGAAAAATCACCAATAGGATCATCCATAAAGTACATCAATTTATCAAAAAGGTGTACTACATTTGGCTCTATTACTTCCGTTGTATGTTTTATACGCAAATGCTTTGCTACACGCTCAGCATATTCAAGTTCATTATAAGATGGATCATCAAATCCTATGCTAAAAGCATTGGCATCTCCCATTGCAGCAACAACGAGAGATGAATCAATGCCGCCAGACAAAAAAGCCCCCAATGGCACATCACTCACAAGCTGTCGTTGAACGCATTGCTTAATTTTTGCATCCACAATATCTTGCCATTCTTCCGAAGTGTGAGATTCATCTTCAATTCCCTGAGGTATATCCCAATAAAATATTTTCTTAACATTTATTTTCTGAAGATCAACCTCAAGCATACTTCCAGGTTCAAGTTTATGTATGTCCTTATATAAGGTTTTTTCCCCGGGAATATATTCCCATGAAAAAAAATCGCCCAAACCATTAAAATCTAGTTCTCTGTTTACGATTTCACTCGCCAAAAGCGCCTTTATTTCTGAACCCCAGACTATATTCTTATCACTAATTGAATAGAATAGTGGCTTTATACCCAAGTGATCTCTAACAATGTAAAGTTTCTTTCTTTTTGAGTCATGCAGCGCAATTGCAAACATACCATTCAGATATGCAGGAAAATTCAGGCCATATTCTTCATACGCATGAACTATAACTTCCGTATCTGTATTAGTCGAAAATATATGCCCACATCCAACCAGAGTTTTACGTAACTCTCTAAAGTTATATATTTCACCATTAAAGACCGTGCGCACTGTTTTATCTTCATTAAATATGGGCTGATGTCCTCCAGCCAGATCAATTATTGACAGCCGTCGCATGGCTAGCCCTACGCCTGCGTTAATATCCATCCCTACATCATCAGGTCCGCGATGATAAATAGTTTTGCACATCTTTTGTAATTGTTCTGAAGTTGGAGAATATGTATCGCTGAAAGAGGCGATACCAACAATACCGCACATTAGCTTACCAACTCCATCAATCGTTGCATTTTGGCAATATAGGCTTTACGCGAATATTTCCTCTCATATAGTTGCTTCGCTTTTATTACAATTTCTGCAGATGCATCTGGTTGCGTTAATGCACGTATTATTCCTTTAGACATATCCTTCGGATCTGGTTCAACCAAAAATGCCACACTATCATTTAGTACCTGGGTATGTGAATATATTCTCGTAGCAACCAGGGGCTTCCCACTAGCCAGTTGTTCATAAACTTTTAATGGAGTATTTGTTCCTGCACTGCGTGGTGACAGGATCACCGTAGCAAGGCTATTATAATATTTGGCAAGTTTCTGTGGTACACGGCCGGTAAAGACGCAACTATTCATTATGCCTTCTAGATAAGCCATGGATTCGAAATCAGATACCTGTTGTTCTGAACCACCAACCACTAACAAAAAAGCATCTGAACATTCACGTATAACTTGATTAAAGGCTTGTATAAGAATGTCTATCCCCTGATAACTCTCAAGTGTGCCCGTGTATACAACAAATTTTTTGCCGGAAGGTAATTCAACAGGATTTTCGTCACTCTGTATTTCATCTTTCTTTTTTGTAGTATTGCTTTCAAGCAATTTAACATCATCAAAAATCGAATTTTCAATTAACAAATGTTTTTCATGTTTATCAATAACCTCATTAACGTAATCAGCAAGAGCTGGACAAATAGTGATTACCGCATCCGCAGCTCGTATACATGTATCTTCTAACCATTTAAACGTGCCTATCAATAATTTTGACTTTGTAAAATTGAAATTAGTTAGTTGCTGAGGCAAGCTTGAATGCATATCATAAATTAGCTTAAATCGAAAAACCGGCTTTAAAAACCGGCAGAAAAAAATAGCTTCTTCATGAGCATGAACAAAATCATAGCGATTACGTATAAGCAATGATAGAGTTCTAATAATAATGAAAATGTCTAAAAATAGTTTCAGCACAGAAGGTCCTGTCTTAACATTTCCTAAAAACTTAAACCTCGGTATACGAATAATCCGTACACCCGGTATATCAACATCCTTTCCTTCGCCATATGTCAGAAAATCTATTTTTACACCTAATTCTGCAGTAATCAGGGTGCGATAATAAACACTGAATGGTGTTCCACGAGGAGAAAAAAAGGGCTGCGGTGCAATTACCAATGCCTTCATTATGTTATCCCTTTTTAAATTATTTTAGTATATCACGGTAATTTAACATTTGTTTTTCATGAATTGCATCGCAATCTGATTTCGAAAGAACCGTACTGGTCGCTCTAATTTCCCGAATGATTTGATTGAATTATTCTGTTTATTTAGCAATCGTTTAAAATCAGCCGCAGGATTTTCAGGCGAAATTTTTCCTGATATACCAAAGCCAAAACTCCCTGGCCGCCAGAATTCTGAATTAAATGGCAATGGGTCACTACCAGGAAGAATCGTAATGCCCTTTTCTTTCCCGATAGTTAAATACCCTGGCATAGGTAAAAAGGCTGCTCGACCACTATTATCACCTAGGTAAAAACTTCGATTATTATAATTATTAATAAGTTTTTCAACAATCTTCCCCCGCCGTCCCAACCACTTTCCAAACCCCCATGGAATCACTGCTAATGCACCAAGTTTTTTTACATTGTCGATAACATCAATTATGGGTTCAGCATCCTTAAATCTCTGCTCTGTACACAAGGCAAGCACTTCTAACCGTTCAGATGTCACAATTTGGCGGCCAGCAACGAGGAAAAGGCTTTCTTCATTTTTGAGTTTAACCAACAGTGAATTATTCTCATTTGTACGATGAACACTTAAACTATTGTATGGTTGAGAATTAGTGTCGGCCAAATCAAAGAGCTGTTCAAAATAATTCGCAGAACTAGTCTCTGTGAGCAATAAAATATTATATGAATTTAAATTAGCTCCATACTTTTTCCTGGTATTTCTAAAATTATTTGCTGCCGAGTAAAAAAAGTTTTCTATATTAAAGCAAGTATGAATATGCACATGACCATCAACAAATACCATTGAGCTATTACTTTCTGTTTGCATTATAACTCCATTTATTTTTAATTGTTCTCGCACCCATTAGGCGAACTCATCTATAACACATGCAATCTATCTACAAATAAATTTAACTAGACTTAGTCTTCCAGGCATAATAATTTATTTATCGCAGTTCCCACAGAAATCGCATTATAGCTTCATTTAAACTGAGGATATAAAGAAATGATGATAAGGATATTCAGGGACTCTGTAGTGTCTCTCCACATTAAACCTGGCCCTTTTCAGATGATTTATAATTTTTATCGGAGGAAATCCTCTTCGACCAATTTCCCAATAATGTTCTTTTACTTTTCTAATTGGTTCGCGCAACGCCCATGGGGAAAATAGCTGGAACTCCCAGAATAGAAAATTTGGAATTCTCATAAGCACTGATAAGCCAGGTGATTTATCAGGCAAAGATAATACAAGTTTGTTTCTAGCAACACGATGTATTTCACCAAGACATATATCAAATTGATCGAAAGGCAAATGTTCCAGGACCTGACAACAAACAACCATATCAAATGCATTATCTTTAAACGGTAACATTGTCACAGAACCAAGAACCGTTGGTATTAAATTTAACTCAAGATCCAACGTTGTTATTTTAATACCCTTAGACTCAAGAAATGGAGCAAGCACATTATTTCCAACCCCGATCTCCAATACAGAAGTAGCCCCACTTGAAAATATTTCATCTAGTTGGTGCCAATAACTATTATACCTGCACTTTGTTACATAGCTAGAAAAATCCAGCCAACTATTTACACCTCTTTCGGTTTTATTTTTTTTCATAACTAATGGTTGCTTTTACGTAATCTTGTATTTATTTCTAATGCACTTCTGTAGTATAAATAAACAATTCCACCAGCAACTGATAACATTATATTAAGCAACGTTACCATAAAACCTAGTAAAAATGCATCTGCCTCATTGACTCCAACTATCCCAAGAAAATAAATAAAACTATATTCTCTAATACCTATACCCGCAAATGAAACTGGTATCATTGTGATAAATAAGGTAACTGGTAAAATTATCATATAATATATTAAATCAACATTAAGTCCTAAAGCTTTGGATAAAAAATATGTCCGTATCGCTGCTAATATCAATACTATTACTGAAATACTTACTGCTCGAACCAGGGTCTTTATTTCTGTATGGCTAGAAAACGCATCAAAAAGTTTAGTGGTCAACCTATACAACCCTCCCTTATTTTTCAAGATCATTGTTTCGATTAAATATCGAAAATATTTTTGTGATTTTTTATTCAAAAAAAAGAATAATCCAGCCATAAAACAAAGCGATAGTATTATGACAACCCTTAAGAACTCTTTATCAAACGGCCATTCCAGAAACAATAAAACTCCCGCCCCGGACAATGTAAGCACACAGGCGGCAATAATAGTTGTGATATTAATCCATATTGTTGCGGATGCTGGCTTGGCCATACCTTGTGAGTATTTTTTTAACTGAACCACTCTTGCTATATCGGGGCCGGCTCCTCCTGGAAAGAATAACCCAAAAAACATACTTACAAAACTAATACGCACCAGCCGCAGATAGGGAATACTTATGTTACTCTTCTCCAGCATTAGTTTTAAATTCCACATGCGAAGCAATTTATCACTAAAGCTAAATAGGATTGCAAGCAATAAATACATCATGCTTTCAACTAATTGAAGACGACTTAATGACTCAAGTGCTAAACTACCGTATTGCTCTATTAGCCAGTAAAGCAGTGCTAAACTAACAAGTATTTTCAACTTATTCATGTTTTAACGCTATTTAAACGTCTTGATAAATCTGAGTTTTAATCTATACATTATTTTGTCCACATTAATTCTTTATTAAAGTTAATTTTTTCTGCATTCAGCATTAATATTTACCCTGCTTTAACGCTCCTTAATTTTCCTCGATGGACTCCCAACACAAACAGAGAATGGTTCAATATTTCTTGTTACAGTCGAACCCGCTCCAACAATACTTCCTGCGCCAATATTAACTTCGCTCAAAACTGATACCTTTGCACCTATCCAAACGTCTTGACTTATATGTATACCTGTTTCTTTCTTTACACCTTGTAAGCGCATAGGAATATCTCTCTTTTTTGTATTATATGTGCCACCAGCTATCAAAAAACATTGTGGAGCAATCATCGTATCTTTTTCTATAACAACAGAGCAATCATAAGTAGAATGAATAACCGTTTGCGTTCCGATACCCACATCATCTCCAACTTCAATTGTTCCCCCCTTACAAACAAGAGCAACATCATTCGATAAAATTACATTATCACCAAGCGTTATCACTTTGTCTGTATTCATTGTTCTTGCATCTAACACACAACGTTCACTAACAATAACATTGTCACCAAGATGTATACGATGCGGGTGTCTTAATATTATATGGCTAGAAAATAATGCCCCTCGTCCACATGATCCAAATAATCGTGGCCAGAATATCTTTCGAAGAAAGATGCCCAATGCACCGGGAATACCGGCTAACCATATACAAAACTCAAAATATAATAATGAGCGCCATGAGTTATTACCAACGATAACATTTTGATATCGTTTTAATGCGGAGCCCCCTTTTGTTATAGATGCATGGCTCTTGGTATATGATTTTGTTTTATTTTCATTCATCAGTATTTTTAGCTCTTAAAATATTCATCACTATATGGATACTTATATTTTGATTAGGCTATATATTGATACAGATGATGTGATATTCACAAAAGAAAATAGATATGATAATTAATTCATAGAATCTTCTGCTCATCGTCTGTCAATTTGTTATTTATGCCGCACTAACATAATATCTAATTAGATCAGATTCGCCTCCCTATAGCCGTTTTATTATCAGAGGATGGCATTTAAATGTTTTGATGGAGTATTCTCGGATTTAGTATTTTCCCTATGTTCAAGCATTAATATGTCATACCATTATCTCGTGAATCCTGTCAGTTTCAGGCGTAAAATAATATTTACCCATCTTAGCTCATAACACTGGCACGTAAGATCACCCATATTCAGGATGTAAACAGTATATCGTCAATTTGCTCGATATCCTTAATTAACGATGCCCCGTAGATTTTATGCGGTATGCTCGATTACCTAAATTTTAATCATTTATACCAAATCAGTGTAGTGGGACTTTATTTATTCATAATTTAGCCCAAGTAAACTTTCATATTTACAACACTATTCTCACAGGTAAAAAATGTGGTGCACTCCACTGCAATCAAAAACTCTACATTTGAGAGTATGCAGACAACACTTAAGTCTAGGTAACTATTTTAATATAGATTTGCCCATTATCATTAGTAAATGATTTAATATTAAAAATAATCGCATCGACATTAAAAATACTGAGCTCACTCGCTTTAAAAATGACGCATGAAATCAATTAGTTATATGCAACAAAGGCACGATTGATGCACTTTATTTTTTAGCATATCGGTTAAGTATGGTGCCATACACCTGGGTGAAATAATAGTTCCGTTTCCCTGTTCAGATAAGGAGCTACGATACTAAAATCACTCGGAAAACTAAAGTGTTAACGATTCACAGCATAACTGCTAACATTGCGATGAATCTGCAACTTGAATTACTCAAGCGCGCCAACTTCGATAGTTATTATCGATGTGCTAAATATCTAAAATACTATATTACTTAAGAGTTAAGGCTGTTACCTGAAAGGTACTTGAGTAGACAAAAAATTTTGAGAATTTCTATCTTTTCTTGCTGCAATTCAAAAACATATAAATAATAAATATCTTTAATTTAATAACCAGGCATTATGAAATACTGTATTACCCAGTTATATAAATCAAATTTATACTTGCTTATGGCCCATTAGCTAATAAAATTAAGCAAATATAAAGAAATCATGTACGAGACTACTTGGCCCTATAAATTAATGGGGAAGTAAAAATGATATTGCTCCGAGACTTACTAACTTAAAAAAATATTCTAATAGCTCACTTTTTATATAAGCCGTATTAGAATCATATATTTAGCCTGCTTGAGGATCTCATGGAAAAAAAAGACCATTACTACATTTATATTTTTTCTATCATTACCATCGCTATTATATTAAGGCTAATTGGTATCTGGCATGACTACCCCTATTCCTTTTATCCAGATGAAGCTCATTTCGTTAACCGTTCACTTGCATTTGGCTCCGGCGATCTAAATCCACACTGGTTCCATAAACCGGCCTTTTTTATGTACTTGCTATTTTTTGAATACGGTATTTTCTTTGTTGTGGGTAACCTCATTTCACTATGGCACTCCGTAGAGGATTTTGCCGTGGCTTTTATTGCCAATCCCGGTCCATTTTATATTATCGGTCGTGTAACAGTAGCCTTATTCAGTATTAGTTCTATCTTTCTCACTTATCAACTTGGTAAGCGTCACTTTAATATCCGCATCGGCCTGCTTGCTGCTTTATTACTGGCGCTATGTTATGGCGATATTAGCGCAAGCCAGGATATAAAAGCCGATATACCCGCCTCTTTTTTCACCATTTTGTCGACCTACTTCCTTCTCAATTATCTAGAAAAAAATAAACTTAAACAACTTGCTTTTTCTATTATTGCCGCCGGCGCTGGAACGGCAACAAAATTATATCCCTACGTCATGCTGGTACCGATATATGTTTCAATTTTTTATATTTATGCTTACCCTCTGGAAAACATTAAACTCAACTGGAAAAAAATATTTGGAATTAGCATCGCAACAATATTGCTCTTTTATGCCACCTTCTTTGTTTGTAGCCCATATAACTTCCTCGATCCGCTTGGTCTAAAATCCACCTTTGGAAAAATTATTACAATGCTAAATACCATTAACGATTTTTTTTCAGAAACCACGGTCAATGCGGAGCCTGATTTTATCAATGCACCCTTATCTCGAGGTTCTGCCATCACCTCCTATTTTCAAACTCTCATTCATAAGCAAGGTATGGGACCTGTTATCGGTATTCTCAGCATCAGCGGTTTTATCTACTTATTATTTTCCCGATCTGCTAAAATTTTCATCTATCTGCTTTTCCCACTTTTATTCATTTTTATCTCTACTTTTGTTTTCCCTGGTTATGCTGAACCACGCCACCAGTTGCCTGTATACTCATTTTTCGCCATCGGTGGAGCTTACCTGATTGACCGCATATACAGCATAACTGGGAATAAACAATGGGTCATCTATGTTCTACTCGTCATGCTTATCTACCCTCTTACGATAACTATAGAACGTGGCCTCTATGTTTCTAAAACTGACACCCGTAATGTTGCCAAACACTGGATCGAAAGTAATATTCCATCAGGCAGTAAAATTGTTTTAGATGAATACGGCCCTGTATTACATATGAATGAACAACAACTAAGCCAACAAATTAATATTGCGGAACAGGCCAATAAGCAGGGGCAGTTTACTGCCCATTATGCTAAATACCTAAAATATCAGTTGCTCGCCTCACGTAAAGTCAGGAGCACCTATACAATTTCTGAAATTCGTTTCCCCTGGTGGTGGGAAAAGGAACCAGAAAATGGGAAATATGAACTCACCGATATCGATCGGGATATGGGTAACCCATTAAGACCTATCGGCGTAAAAACATTAGATGAATACAAGCAAGATGGTTACGAATATGTAATTGTAAGCAGCAGCCGTTATGGTCCTTATTTTGAAACAACTTCAAGAAATTACCAAAATTTTCCCAGCTTTAGAACCTTTTACCATACTCTTTTTAAAAAAGGTAAACTGGTTAAAGAGTTCTCTCCAGATAGGAAAAATCGACCCGGACCAAATATACGAATATACGCTATTAACTAAACTATAAGCATTAATTATGAACTATTTCTCTCACACCAAAAATTCTTTATGGCTTTTCACGGTTTCGAAGTTGATCTCTTATCGATATTATCCATAATATAAGAAATAGCATTAATGCCACATACGTCGCAAGATCACGATACCCCGCCTGATTTTCGTGTAGCATAGTCGCGTGTATTGTATCTTTATCAATAAAGACACCTTCTATAGAAATTACAGCAGGTTCCGATAATAATTTACCTTCAATACGTAGTTTTTCACCTGCAAACGTGGTGATAATCCCTCCATCAGAAGTAGGTGTATAATGATCTCTTTCTAGAAATACTTCTTTGCCTATTCTAGAGTCTTTATCTGCCAATGTTTTTACTGAATGATTATCATATTCGGCTGGACCATTAATAAAGAATACAGGCAAGGTCAAATATAAAAATATAAATAGTAATGCTGCGCCATTATTTTTAATCAATTTGAAATGTAGCCATATAGGGCTACCTCTTCTTTTTATAATATATAGAAGCGTGGTAAAAAAACCAAATACCGTTAGAATACTAATAATAATATTCTCTGGCCACACAAGAGAAAACATTAATAGTTCCCATGAGAAGGGGGCAATTAAATGCACTCCAGAGCCAGGTTTAATTTCACAGGCATCTAACAGTAAATGAATAAATGAGTTTACCGCCAAAACAATAAATATTGCTTTCGGTTTTTCTGATATTGCGGCAACCGCTGCTGATAATAATAAACAAAAAATAAATGAGGCCTGTACAATTACCCAGAGACGAAGCATATATGGATCAATATTAGGTAACATCATATGCAAAATACGTTGAATGATCCAAGGAACATCAGGAATTATACAGCCAAGAAACACCCATTTAATATCAATATCTTTAGACACCATTTTATTGGCCACGCCCTGAATTGCAAAATGTACTAAAGTATTTGGCATATTAGTAACCTAAATTTATGGGTCTACGACGGATTCGTGTGGGTAAAAAAAACAGCAATAAGTTGATACATTGCCCTGCAATAGTAGTAGATTCATTCATACCGTGATAGAAGAAAACGGTTTTATTTTTTGGTTAGGCTAATGCCATGAAGAATCCCACGTCGATACGAGCACTCTTTGCCTTCCCCGGTTTTACCACCACATCGAAATTGATGGGTGTGTTTGCTGATCGGTACGCTCGTGTCATCCCGCTCAAACGGCGAAAAAACAGCCTTCTGTTCGCACTGTGGACACCGATGCCGGGGGGTACAACCAAAAGATCCTGCGAGTACGCGCTCTCTCTGTGGCCAGATGGCGAGTCTGCCTGGAGTTTGAGCGCTGGCGTGTTCGTTGTCCGAGGTGCGACAGCGTGCACGTAGAACATCTTGACTGGCTGGCAAAGAACCCGCACTATACACAACGCTTTGCCCTGCATGTGGGTAAGCTGTGCAGGGATATACCAAACAAGACCGTCGCCGAGATAGGACGTCCGCACCACAGTACGGTAAAAGATCTCGACAAGAGCCCTACATGCAAACGCAGGTTTATCTGGCGGGACTGCCCACACTCCGGGCCAACCGGCACCTGAATGCAGCCTACGTCCTCAAGGAAAACTTCGTGCAACTCTCTGGAGCTACCACACTGAACGTGACGCACGCGTCTTCTTCGAGCGCGGGAAAGACAGCCTGAAATGGCAACGACTGGAACCGTACCGAAAATTCGGCGAGCTGATTGAGTCCCATTGGGATGACATTGCCTCCTATTGCCATCCCGAGAACAAGGTCAGTCGGGGATTGGTCGAAGGGGTCAACAACAAAATTCGGGTTCTACAACGACGGGCCTATGGCTATCGTGATGAGGACTATCTCAAGCTGAAAATCGTTGCGGCATTTCTTCCGCCACTACCCAGAAATGCCAATATCAACCCACACGTTTCCGCGTAGACCCTCAAATTTAATGATAGAGTCGAAGATAGCAGACAATCAGGCCGCCGCGTGACTTATTCGACTAAACACCAGATTTACAATAATCTCTGTTTTCTTTAACTATTGCTTAAATATTCAACCAGGCTCCCTATTTACTATTTAAAAGTATTAAATGTTAACCTTATTTGCTAAATACCATAGTGGTATTATACAAAACATATGAATATAAAAGTTCTGAATATATCTAGTAATTACCCTAATACGGTTCAGCCACGTAATGGTATTTTCATCGAGCACCGTGTACGTCATCTAGCAAAGTCGGGACAAATCCAGGTTAAAGTGATTGCACCTGTACCCTGGTTTCCTATGAATAACGGATGTTTTGGAAGATATGGCATCTATGCAGATGTTCCTCGCACCGACAAACGCTACGAGATCGATATACTATATCCTCGATATCCCGTTATTCCAAAAATTGGAATGAACCTCGCACCCTTACTATTTGCATATTCACTGATACGCCCGATAAACAAATTAATTCGTTCAGGGTATGATTTTGACATAATCGATGCTTACTACTTCTACCCTGATGGCGTAGCTGCAGCATGGCTGGGACGACATTTCAAAAAACCAGTCATCATAACGGCACTGGGCAGCGATATTAATCTGATTACCAAATATCGCCTGCCCCAAACCATGATTCGCTGGGCCTCAGAACAAGCAAGCGGAATCACTTGTGTTAGTCATGCCTTAAAGAAGAAATTAAATGAATTTGCTCCAGTCAATAAAAAAACCAGAGTCATCCGTCACGGGGTTGATTTCGAACTCTTTTCACCACCAGTTCAACGCTCTAGCATCAGAACTAAACTAGGGTTTAAACGTACCACCCTGCTTTCTGTCGGCCATCTCATTGAGCTTAAGGGGCACCATCTGGCTATTCAGGCCATGATTGAACTTACCAATATGGAGCTTGTCATCGCTGGTCATGGTCCAGATGATGGACATCTACGGAGTCTGGCAAAGGAAGTTGGTGTGACAGATCGAGTTAAATTTCTGGGGCATGTGGATCAGGAGGATTTACCCGCTTACTACGGTGCCGCTGACGCATTGGTGCTAATGTCGAGTAACGAAGGTATTCCCAATGTGCTGCTCGAAGCAATGGCCTGTGGTACTCCGGTTATAGCCACCTCGGTAGGTGGTATACCAGAGGTTATCACGGTACCTGAAGCTGGAGTGCTAACTAAAGAGCGTAGCCCTGATAGCCTGGTTCAGGCCGTCAAGCTGCTCTTTTCTAATTCAATCAACCGCTCAGCGACACGCAGATTCGTCGAGCAGTTCTCCTGGGAAGATACCACAGAAAAACATCTTGCCTTGTTTGAGGAAATTCTATCTAGCCGTGCACATTCGTAACTAAGTCTAGACCAACCTCACATAACATCTTAGCGCTCACTCTAGCTTACCTAAGAAATAATTCTGCGTCTTGCAAACACCATAAATAGCAGGAACAAAGTTTCCAGTAAATTCAGCGCCCCTCCGCCGCCGCTTGCATCGCTAGCTTCCGTATTACTTCCGGTACTGGATCCTGTGCTACTTCCGGTACTGGATCCTGTGCTGCTTCCGGTACTGGATCCTGTGCTGCTTCCGGTACTGGATCCTGTGCTGCTTCCACTGCTCTTTTCACTCTGAGAAATAACTAAAACCGAGTACATGCTACGACCTCCGCTGCCCTCATTCGATCCGAGAGTTATTCCACCAGCCGAAAAATCTCTTTCATAGAGCCGCAAGGTAGTATCAGATGTTCGAAGTTCAACACCCGTGTCTATCCACGAGGATAACCATGTTGGTCGCACAGAGCTTCGTTTATCATATGCTACATATACAGTAACCGCCTGATTTACACTAAATGACAAGAAACCATTACCTGTCTGGGTCTTATCATCATTTGCGGTACGGAGGTAATTTACAGCCGAAAAATCTGATGGTACGTTTGTATAAGTAAATGACCTATCAATATAAACCTTCTCCCCTACAGCCAAATTAGCCCATTCATAAGTGGTAGGAGTGGTATTACTGATCAACAAGGAGGCTGCAAAGACAAAATCAGATTGACTATTAGACAGGATTTCATTTTTTGCGCCAGATCTGTCGGTAACGTTGTTAACGGTGAGTGAATAACTCATCCCCTCAATTAAGCTTGTTGTTGTCAAGACGACAGTTGTTTGTTCACTATCCAATGTGGCACCTGTAACTTCGATTCCATTATTAACAATATAGTTGCTTGCAGTCTGGCTGCTTATTGAATCTACCCGCTCGTTAAAAACTACTGTTACTTTAGTTGGGTCACCAATAGCACTCACTGACTCAATTCCAGGTGCGGTTATATCACCTAATGTTCTAGCGTTGACTTCAGCACTTTTTGTTCCTTCGAGGCCTGAGCCATTTACAGCAGATATTCGATAGTTATAAGTAGTGAGTTCTTTTAAACCACTATTCCTGTAACTAGTCTTTGAGGTCGAAGCAATTTTTAGCCCATTGCGATAAATATTGTAACCGGAAATTCCACTATCGACATCAGTGGCACTAGTCCAGACAAGGTCAATCTGAGAATCATTTATCACCCCAGCAGCTGTTATCGCCGGTATAGTTGGAGCTGTCATATCGAGAGGTCGAGCACCATATGTAGGGATGGATTTTCCTCGTTCCAGGGCACCGAGATCAGGTCCGTTGCCAATATAGTCATCGTTAATATTAGGCAGGATACGTCCAACATCAATTGCATTGGAGCTAGCGATAAGGGTTAGATCAACGGGTTCTCTAAAAGTATTCTTATCTGGAGATACTTCAGTCAAAATCGGCACATTCGCCTGAAAGATTGATGACGTTAAAAGTCGACCATTTGCTTCATAAGGCGATCTAGCCTGTAAATCACCAAAGTTATTCCACCGTGTGCCAAATCTATATTGCCCATCTGGATACCAACCATTGTAGTCAATTTCACCCAATGTAATAATGGAAGACATATCGACCCCATTATCGGTACCAATAGTTAAATTGTTGAAAAACTGGAAATTAGAAATTCTGGGAGAATATTGTAACCATGCCCAGCCTGCTCGAACTGCCGTATTGTTAAAAATATAGAAACCACTCGGTGCATTATTGAGCTTGTATGGCGCGTTTTTTTGATTATAAAAAATGTTCTGAAAAACATAAATCGGACCACCCCATACTGGCTGCATACTCACACCAGATCCGCTATTTATAATCTGATTTCGAAAAACTCGAATATTCCTGTGCCCCTCATCTAGCTCCATGCCATCATCACCACCCCAAAGAACCTGATTACCATAGAAATCATTCGCTAAAGTAGGAATATCAGTATTACGAGCAAATCCAAGTGAATCACCAAAACCTGAAAGTGTGTTGTTACACACCACATGCCCACTGCCCGTAATAACAATACCTTCCATATCCCAGGTTGCATTACTCGTATCAGGCCAGACAGCTCTACCTTCAAGAATATTGTCACAAATATAGAAATTTCGATGTGTGTAATTTTTGGCCTTGATGCCTTTATCAACATTTGCTAATCGAGTGTACCGAACAACTACATCAGTCGCATCACCAGGCATACGAATTCCATAATCACTACCCGTTATTGTTAGGTTTTCTACATACACATGTGAGGCAGCGATATCAATACCAGTTCGCAATCCTGCCGCATCAATAATCACACCGGCCCGTGTTTGCCCTCGAATAAATATTGGGTTTGTTTCAGTACCACTATTGTTGACAGTAATCGAACCAACATAAGTATTATTGGCTAATGTAATAACATCACCAGGCTTAGCCGCTGCCACTGCTGTTGTAAGTTCAGCCATATTTGAAACATTGACAATTCGCGAAACAAGGGGAGCAGCCATAGGATATGGCCGAGTGCGCATTGTAATAATCTGAACGTTGTCGCCATTAACACCATCTGGATCCACAACCTCGACCTTGAACTCATAAGAAGACTCTGGTTCTAAATCAAAGATGCTTCCAGCAAATTGATTTGCAACGGTAAATAATTGTGTATCATTACTAAGTGTATCGGGACGAACACGTAATAGCGGTAGTGCATCTTTCCAGGTGGTAGCACCCTGTTTCCGAAAGGATACCCGTGCTTCTGCGTTGTAATTATCGTCACCACTAACAATGGGGAGAGAGACACCCAGGCAGCAGATAGTGGGTGGATCCGATTCCAGCGTCCCAACTGTGATAGCTGTTTCAGCGTGGATGCTCTGTACCAGTACTAATAGCGCTATGCCCAGCAGGGGGAAAAAACTGTATTCTCGATTAATAGTCATCTAGATTTAGTTCCTACGTCTAGTAATTTCTGTATTGAAGGCTCTATACAATGTGTATGTTGAGACTGAAGGCCAAAATATATCGATAACCATGTGAATGCTCAGTCTGCCAGTTTACTTCATGTTACGTGCATTATCGGAAATTTAAGGTCAAAACTATATCTAAACATTGAGGTACCGTTCACAAAAGATGAAGACGGTTACAAATAGTGGGAAATAGGTCGCAGTTTCGCCAGGGATGCTTCGGGATATACCGGCTTTTTGCTATTTGAATCTAATTTTGAGTCATTGTTATTTCTGGACTAAACAAATTTAATTTTAGCCCTTTACCATTATAAATAATGTGGTTTTATTCGGGTGAAATGGTAATTTGGGCGTTTAAAGTGTCTCATAGACCGCTCGATACCCATCAACCATAGATTTCAGACTATATGCAGATATGGCTTTTTCTCTTGCTGTTCTAGCATGCTTCTTCACAATTTCAGGTTCATTTACGTATTGGAAAATTGCCTCAGCCATAGCCTCCGGGTCATCTGCTGGCACTAGTTGACCTGTCAGCCCGTCTTCCACGATCTCAGGAGTCCCCCCTACTCTTGTAGCCACTACAGGTAAACCACTTGCCATCGCTTCTAGCAACGTGTTTGAAATACCCTCACGGCGGGAGGGGAGCACGAATAAATCAAAACTATTATAGAATAGTGCCATATCATTACGAAATCCCGCTAACCACGCTAATGTCTGCATATTTGCTTTCTGGAGTATGCTTTCAATCTCGGTTCGCAGACTCCCATCGCCCACAATTACCAGGCGAAGAGAATCACGTAGTTCAGGATGTAACTCCAGGATGTGTACAAATGCCAGCGTCAATGTAACTTGATCTTTCACAGATTCAAGCCTCCCAACAGTCCCGAGAATAAATCCATTTTTAGGCGCAAACCCTGATGGCAGTTCAGTTTTAAAACTTTTTCCGGGACAAAAGGTATCTGTATCCACCCCATTATAAATTAGTGCAATTTTTTCATCCGGAATTCCAATTGTCTGGTTGAGCCACATAGATAAATCGAGTGATACAGCAATATATCGATCGACCAGTAGTCTGCTAAGCCGTCTTAACATATTGTATTTTTGATGCTTACCTTCTATCTCCCTAATATCCAATCCATGTTCACTATGCACTAATCGAGTCACACCAGCTAATGCTGCGGGTACTAGCATATCGAGTGTAGGAATATTACGAGTATGGACAACATCAGGTTTTATTTTTCTCAACAGACGCCAAACTCGCAGATAGGCCCCAATATCTTTTCCTTCCTTTTTACCAATATCATAAATTTCCACATCATGACGATGAATACGCTTTTGAAAATCTGTGGGCGATTGTAATGAGAGGATAGCATGTCGATACCCATTAAACGGCAGGTTGTTAATAAGATTAACCAAACCATTTTCTAACCCCCCAACGTCAAGTTTAAATATAATATGGCAGATAAATAATTTCTTTGAGCGAGTTCCATTATTTAATTTATCTGAATCAGAGCTATATTGTTGAGTCTGCCATTCGTCGGCCATAAGTTAATTACTCTTCACTAAAAGTTTATTAAACCCTAAAATACGATTACTATATCTTAAACCACAGGCTTCATTATAAAGCTATATCACATAGAACCATATGCCAAAAATGTATTTTAATATAATCATACTTAGCAACCCTTACATTACATCCCTTCATCTCTGCGTATTCCGTCCCATCATGAACACCCATTCTGGAACAAGATGAACACGGATTCTGTTTTATCGTAAACACCTGTTCTGGTTTTATCTGAACACTTTTTCTGGATTTTCAGAATCAGTTTCACCGGCCAAAATCCGTGTTCACAATGTTTCAAAACCCCTCTAACGTATTGATTTACTTTAATACTGGTATGCTTACTCTTTTCTGTGAAGCAGAGAACATGCCGGTGGTAAGCAAGTGGTTATAAATGCGTAAAATCAGAGAAGTACTACGCCTGTCTCATGAGGCAGGATTAGGTCAGCGTGGCATTGCCTGATCCTGAATCTGGGCTGGGCACGGTCTCCACTTACCTCAGCAGGTATTCAGCTGGCCGCTTCCAGAGGAAATGACGGGCGCACACTGGGGCGCCTGTTGAAAGCCGCCAAATTCAAGCTGCAAGCCCACCCCGAAGATATTGATTACCGTTTCCACCGGCTACGGTTAAACGTTAGCTGTGTGCTGACGACTTAAGCCTGCCGATATGGTTTATCGATGCATTATTTTCGCACCTCTGATCTTAGACGACTGGGGTCTGGAGAAAATGACTCTCCGTCAACGTAATGATTTTCTGGAAATCATGAAAAATCGCCGTAGCCTTCGATCCACCTTGTTCATCAGTCAACTCCCCATCACTCAATGGCATAATACCATCGGTGATGCCACTCTGGCCGATGCCATTCTTGACCGGCTATTGCGTAACAACCACAAGTTGAAACCGAAAGGAGAATCTATGAGAAAGACAAAGTGCAAAATCGATGCAGATGGACGCTCAACTTACTAACATCCATATGCATACATTAGGCGATTCAGGTATTCACTATGACCAGAATGGTGTGTTCATATTTGCCAGAATATGCAGTCTCTAGCACTTCAACAAAACCTGTAAAATAAGTTCTTATAACACTCTCATCAACCTACAAATAATTGCATCTCATATGATATTTTTGTTCTTAGCCTACCTAAAAATAGTTTTTTCATCAACTTTTAATAAGCTTATTTCTGTTACAATATTCACTTAATTATTTCTCTAAATTAAAGTACCTTCTAGTGGTGACTAGGCCTTGTCAAGGCGGTATTATTAAGTGCCTTTACTACTCGCCAAAAATACGGCTGTCTATATGGGGCCTCAAAATCAAACTAATTCGGTGACACAATATGCCAAAAATACTAATAACTGGCGGACAACAGCGTGAAAATGGCTTCGAGCTTGGGGAAGGGAAGTACTACAAAGCAGCTAAATTGCTACGATTAGACACTGAAACAGGCGTATTTGAAGAACTCTTGAGCTTTACTGACGGCAAAGAAAACTATCCCGATGAGTATCCCAATCTTGAATTTACTGTTGGCGCAGTAGAAGATGACAAACTTTGGCTACCAACCGATACCGAAGTAAGACTATATAACTATCCTGATTTAGAACTACTAAAAATAATTTCATTTCCTTTTTTCCACAACATACACCACGTTGCAGCTTTCGATGATCATATTGCAGTTGTGTCTACTGGACTAGATCTGATAGTTCTATTATCTCGAGATACGCTTGAACCTGTTGAGTTTATTAATACAGAAGGCAAAGACCCCTGGCACCGATTCTCAAAGAACACCGACTACCGGAAGATCCACTCAACACGACCGCATGATAGCCACCCCAATTTCATTTTTAAGCTGGACGGTGATTATTGGGTCACACGTTGTACCCAGGAGGATATCGTTTGCTTACGTGATATAACAAAGCGTGTAGACATTAGCCGAAAAAAAACAATTAGTATTCATGATGGTCTAATCGTCGATGGCAAAATTTATTTTACTGAAGTGGATGGAACGATAGTAATAGTTGACGCCAAAACACTTTCAATTGTGGAAACTATTGATCTGGCCCAGCTTGACGGGAAAAAAAGTTTAAAAGGCTGGTGCCGAGGCATACTCTATGAAGATGATATTTTTTATGTGGCATTTTCACGTTTACGTAAAACAAAAAACAAAAAGAAACTAGATTGGATACGTAAAGCTGCAAATAAAAACATGGGAAGTTCTGATGCATTAATAGTCGCTTACGATCTAATAAAAAAGAGAAAACTTGGCGAATGGAAACTACCTACATCAAGTATCGACGCGATATACGGACTACTACCTGAACCATCCAGCCAGGCTCATGAGACTGATAAAAACGTGTTGCTAAAACAACAAAATCGTATCACTTGATGGAACTGCGTTCTAAAGTGCTAACCGGCATGAAGTGGGTGGCCGGTGCCAAGATGGCAAGTCAACTCTTTAGCTGGACTGTCACGTTAGTTGTCGTGCGCCTTTTATCGCCTGCCGACTATGGCCTTATGGCTCTGGCCACACTGGTCCTTTCGCTTCTCACATTACTGGCTGAAATGGGGTTGGGTGCAGCAATAGTTCAACGAACAGATTTAACAAAACAACAAATACGGCAATCATTTGGGTTGATATTGGTTTTAAATTTTTCCTTATGTGTATTGCTAAATCTATCTGCAACTACTATAGCCTCTTTTTTTGGAGCGGAACAACTCGGCCCTGTAATTCAACTTATGTCGGTCGGCTTTGTTATATCTGCATTTATTATCATCCCCGACGCACTTTTAGAAAAAGAACTCAAATACAAAAGTAAATCTCTCGTTCTGTTGGTAGCATCACTATTTGGAGCAATTATTACACTTACTTTGGCCTTATTGGGACATGGCGTATGGTCATTAGTTTGGGGTCAAATTGCTATGATTTTAGTAAAAACAGTAGGGCTGAATATAATACGGCCACTCACTTACCGTCCATCTTTTTCACTCAATGGTATGAAAGAAATTATATCGTTTAGTAGTATGGTTGCTGCGGAACGGTCTATTCTCCTCCTGTATAGCCAGGCAGATACCTTTATTGTCGGAAAAATTTTTGGTAAAGATTTACTGGGAATTTATTCAGTTTCTATGCATCTTGCTTCCTTACCGATGCAAAAAATATCTGGCATGATAAACCAGGTAGCATTTCCCGCCTTCGCGACTATTCAGTCAGACAGTGAAAAGATAAAGCATTACGTACTTAAAGTCGTTCGAATTATAAGTTTCATGACCTTTCCAGTTTTCTGGGGAATTTCCTGTGTGTCACCAGAAATCGTAAAGGCGTTGCTGGGAGTTAAATGGGAAGAAGCCATAATTCCTTTACAGATACTTACTCTGGTAATGCCGATACGAATGATTGGCAATATGTCGTCACCGATACTTCGCGGCATTGGGCGTGCAAATGTGGCTGTTGTGAATCTTATAATAGCATCCATTATCATGACTATATCATTCCTTGTTGGAACGACATGGGGAATATTGGGAGTAGCTCTTGCCTGGCTTCTCACTTACCCGATAGTATTTTTAATATTAATGCATCGTGCAGGTAAAGTCTTAAACGTATCACTAGTAGAAATAATTCGGTCTATGATAAGACCTGCATTGGCCGCCACAGGCATGTATACGGTGGTTATATTAACTCGCTCACTACTTCCCGAGCAATTCGAGCCAATATTACAATTGATCGTACTTGCTATAGCTGGAGGAATTAGCTACGCCACATTTATATTTATAATAGCAAATGATGTCAGCAAAGAAATATTAGGATTTGTTCGAAAATAAAAAGTAAAAATCTACGTCCTAAGAATGTGAATTTTATTGTTGCCTTTTTTAAACCATTTAGTCTAAATCCAGCTCAAGGTTCCTTTTTAATTTCTTCTGATATTTTACATACTGGCGTATCAGTTCTGCATCAACTCCCGCCGTATCAACGCAGTAGAGCTTGGCCCCAAAATTATTGCCCAGTACGGTTTCTCTTTACTCATACCCCAATTCTCCCTCTAATACTCTGTATCGTTATTTCGGCATCCATACAATATGATACTGACAATGCCATCCAGGTAGATATAGACAAATTCATCCTCGATGGGCTCTGCGTACACCAATATTCAATGTGCTTGTATACCCTCTGGTTAATCTTACTGAGCCTGCCTGATGAAACTCGCATCCCCCACAGAGCTTCTGTATATCTTCGACCCGCCGAGCGGATACCCACGCCAGATACATCTGAAAGATCGCTTCTTCAATGGAAATATCCCGGCGATGGTAGCGCTCGATAATCGCCGTCTCGCAGGTCTGTTTCCTCAGTTTTGGCATCTTCACCTCAATCTCGCCCATTTTAACCTGCTATTTACGCGTATAGTTACCGGGGCTCACATATCGACCCGGTCCGGACAACGCTTATAACGCCGGACCTTGCACATCTCATCCAGATGGCCCGTATCTCACTTTCATCAATCCTGATTACTTTACTCAACGGTTTTGTGGTATCTTTTTTCATGGGCTCCTCTTCGATCTGGTTTGTCTTTTCGCGATTACAACTTTATTAGACCTGGACCAGCTGTCTGATAGCCACACGTTTTGATTGTTCAACATTATTGACGACTTTAACCGAGAAGGGCTGGGGATTGAGGCTCACTTCTCACTGTCTGCAATGCGCGTTATTCGCACATTGGGGCAAATCATCAAATGGCGAGGAAAGCGCGGTAGACTGCGTATGTGGAGCGTTACAACCGGACAGTACGCTACCGCTGGCTGAGCCAGTGCCTGTTTGACTCGATCGAGAGGTACAGGACTATACGACACGGTGGCTCTGGTTCTACAATAATGAACGGCCCGATAAGGCCAATGGTGGCTTACCACCGAAACAAATGCTAATAGCAGCAGCATGAACTCTACTTTTGATGACGGCTAATTACCATACCACCCGCTCTGAGGGTAGTTATTGTTTTTTTCTAATCAGAACAACATGACAATAGCGATAAAACAAAATTTCATGCGCTTGATATTGATATATCTGGGAGTTACCAGTTTAATTGCACATATAAGTTTGGTTCTTGGTTATTGCTATGCAAGTTTATATTATGGATTCAGCGTTAGTGAGTTTATAGAAAAAGCAGGCTGGGAATTAGAAAAAAAAATACCTCAAATAACAGCAAAAAATATTTATCTATCTAAGAGTAAAGATATATATTTCGATGGAAAGCTACGGAAGTTGCACCCACGGATTATATTACCGCTGTTATCGAAATGGGATGGCAGAAGCGTATCAAATTTAATGCGTACTAGAAGTATGCAGTATTCAAAAAATGATCTTAAGAATTCAAATCCATGTGGTAATAATACTATAACAGCTATTGCCGCATGTTGGATTGCTAAAGGAAAAACAAAAACAGCCGAGAAACTTATAGATCGGATGTTAGCATTTAAAATAACCGATCCACATGATGTCGGCAAGTATGGGAATGCATGGGAATATGCTCTTGCCTATGATTTGTTACGTACATATCCAGGATTAAGAAAAGAACATATTGAAAAATTTGAAGATGTCATAGAGCAGGCGTTAGCTAAATACATAAAGATACTTGATAATGATAGTGCATCTTTATGGCATGGTCGAACGACACTTTCATCGATAGCATGGTTATGTGCTGTAGTTTTAGAGCCTAATTCGAAAGTACGTAAAGATCTTATTTTGCGTGCTCAAATACATTACCTTAATGTGTTACGTGCTATTGAACTAACAGAGGCATGGCCAGAAGGTTATAATTATTGGATACAATCCCGTGCATTTTTATTTGTATTAGCTTCATCTGCATATATTAATGGACTAGAAAATAGTAGCAACGTATCTCGGATTCGACATGTTTTGAAACGAATAGGACTTTGGCAGATATATGCTACAAGGCCAGATAATAAAATTGAAGGATTTGGTGATGAAGGTTCACGTGTCGATCTTAAAGATGAATCCCGACGTGTTATAGACATAATTGCACAAGCCACACAGGATGAAATCATTGCTATGTATTCGCGGTACATAGCTAATCTGCATGGTTCTGCAAGTTATTACTCAGGATATCGATGGGGTTTTAGATTATTTAATGACCCAGGGTTAACATCAAATTTACCCATGCTACCTGGGTTATCTTTTTTAGAAGGAAAATTGCCATATGCGGATGTGTTTGGGAAAGGGGCAATGAATCTTTTCTATTTACATTCTGGCTGGGATAAAGATAGTACATTTATAAGTTTTAAAGCTGGTCATACTTTCACCCATCATGGACATTATGATGCGGGTCACTTTACTATATTTAAAGGTAACCCTTTAGCCATAAACAGTAGTGTTTATGCTAAATTTACAAGTGAAAACAGGTTAAATTATTCTATCCGTACAATTGCAAAAAATAGCTTATTAGTGCTTAAACCTAATGAAAAGGTAAGGCCGAATAAATTTTTCCAGGATAATGTGGCAGATGGTGGGCAAAGAATTACAATGCCGACAGGTAGCGCAATAACAAGCGTTGACGACTGGAATGAAAATATAGGTGCAAGACGACATTATGAAGCCGGATCTTTGATAAATTATGAATATATAAAAGATAAATACATGTATATTAAATCTGATTTAACACGGGCATATAATAACGATATATATTCTAGTGCAAATGATGAAGGGAAAGTAAAGAAAGTAGAACGATCGTTACTTTATTTTCCGATATTAGATAAACTAATAATTTTTGATTTTATTGAGAGTATTAAATCAAATTATATAAAAAAATGGCTGTTACATAGTATTAATAAGCCATATTTTGCTAATGAAGTGGTGCTTAAAGGTGAACTGAATAATGGAATTTCAGAAAGCAAATCAAAGACTGGATATATTAAAAATTATGATTCATATTTATATTTGCAAAGAATATATCCCGATAATGGAGTTACCCGTTTGGTTGGTGGCAAAGATTTTCAGTATTATATTGAAAAAGATGCTGATGAAATGTTATTTAACGGAAAAAACTATAAGCATGGATCATCTAATAAGCCATGGTTTGATGTTGGGATGTGGAGATTGGAGATCCAACCAGAGTTTCCGAGAAAGAAAAATACATTTCTTATTGTGTTAACACCTAGTATTTCATCTAAGAAAATTATTCCTGCAGAACCTATTGCCATATCTAGTGTAAATGCAAATGCCATTAGATTGGCAAAGTCAAAAGCAATCGTTTTTATTTATGACAAAAGCATAAAAAAAATTGAAATGCTATTACCGGGAAAGATTAAAGAGTTATATTTATTTGGTATTCCATCAAATATAGCAATAAACATCGTTTCAGACACTAATAAGCAAAAAATATATTCTAATGCTAATGGTGTTGCAAAATTACAGGTAGATGCAACAATTCCAAAGGGTTCTAGAATTAATATTTTTTGGTAAAAATCGTGATTTTCAAAAACAAATAAAGCGATATTAATAGTGCACCGTTATGACATAATCAGACCTAAATTTTTTCATTAACAAAGTTAACAAGGCTATCAATTGTTTCAAATGTTTCAGCGCTAATTTCATCATCATCAACCATAAAATCATAATTTTCCTCAAGTGCTGTTATTACGTTCACAACGGCCATTGAATCAAATTCTGGTAGACCACCTAAAAGTTGGGTATCGTTATTGAGTTGCTCTGCAGGAACATCTAATTGTAATACATCTGCAAGTATCGACTTCACTTCATTTAAAGTGCTCATTGTTAATTTTTCCTTACAAAACAGTTAAAAATTTAAATGGCATATACCAAATCATTGTGGGACATAAATTTTGAGTGATAAACAGATACTTCATCTTTTATATAAAATAGACATCCAATATCATCTCCTATACCCCGCCCACTTATAATCATTATTTATTTAAGGTGGTATTTGCAATCCCAAATCGTATGACTGTCGTGCTTATAATTTTGTATTACATCAGCATATCACTCTAGCCCTGCCGCCTGAAGGCGTGGAATTTACGAAGCACCTATCGGAGACTTTAAAATAAGTGGTTATTCACTGATTCCTCTATCTGGCATTTCCTTAACTACACTTTTATTTTTAAGCGCCAATTCTTCCAGGACTCGGGGCTGAAACTCAGCCACAAAGTGATCAAGAAATTGCGTTGATTCTGCCAGTGAGCCTGAGATTTCAGATGTAATTGCAACAGCTATTGCAGCATTTTTTTGCTGCGAAAATTTCGATTCAACTTCAAGTAATTTAGCAAATAGTGTATTTGTTGTTGTTGTTCTACCAATCAAATACCAATTATACATTATTCGCGCACTCATTTTCGATGTCAGCTCAGTAGATTTAATTGACATATATAGGTTATTATTAAGTTTCAATTTTCCTGGTAATTCATTTTTCCTGCGAAATTGTTTTGCATCATAAAATCTGTTTATAGAACTTATCATTTCACTACCTTGTTTCTGCTTCTGATAATAAGCAAGGTAGACTTCTACCTTTTTCCCTGATTTACTATATGCAACTCTATACTCACGAGTTGCCCCATTAAAATGGGGCCTCCAAACATCAACGCTCTCATGGGGCCCTGACCAGCCTTTTTGGGTTAATTTTGGGATAGTAAAAGATTCATATATTTGACTATTACTTCTTTTATCTAGCCAGGCTAATGTAAGCGGCGCTATAAATAAAATTAGAAATACCAAGGATGCATATAGATAATTTCCTTTGTTTTCCGTTGAAATAATGGTTTCTTGATTGTTTATAGTTGATTGACTCACATCCTGGAACAATGAACCAAGCCAAAATAACAGAAAAATTACGACACCAAAAAAAAGCCAGCCGTATATTATATGATCAAATCCAACAGCATACTTGTAATCGCTATAATTCGCCAACAAAACGATACCATATGCACGTATGCCGTTTGCAATTATTGGCACAATCACTGTCAACGCCATAAAAAATAATCTACGCCAAATATTTCTATATATTAAATAAGCATATAGTGATCCAATTGCCAGTGTCGCAATAAGATAGCGTATACCACTACATGCTTTCGCTACTTCAAATGAACCACTTGGAATATAAAAATATCGCCCTTCTAGAACCACGGGGATATTACTCAACCGTAACAAGTATACTGTTATCGATGCCGTTATATCCTGCAAAACTGGTACAAGAAATTCTCCCATTGGTACAGCAAAAAATAAATAGGCCAGTGGAAATGCATTCTTTCTGATGAATTGATTACCTAATAATGACCACAAAATCGCCGGTATCATGGCAATAAAACTTAAATGCTGCAACAAAGCAATATTAGTTAGATAGCCTGCAATCCAAAAGTTAGTAATAATAAATAGCGTTAAAATACCCAGCATTGATATTTGTGGATACACTGACATACTTGCACTTCTATTTTTCCATAGAAGATAAGTGACAATGGGGAAAATGATAAATCCGTGTGTAAAAGTATCTGACCGCATCCAGATACCAACCATTCCATAGAAAGTCTGCCAATACACGACAAACAAAATGAACATGGAAACACTCGCTAAAACTATTGCGTGATACCAGGCATTTTTCTTTTCTATATTGTTATTCTGGTTATGTATTTTTGACTTTTGCATAATCTCGATATCTACTACTATTTAGTATAGAAATTTAATCGCCATACCATTTAATGCTATGCAATATTATGTCCTTGTAATAGATAATTAAGTTTTTCCAATTTACTTGTCCACGAATAATTATCAATAACTAGCTTTCTAGCTTCAGAATTCTTATTCTTCTTTTCAAGCAATTTTACCGCATATTTCGCATAATCATTCTCATTATTTGCGATAAACAGATGCAGCCCTGGAGTCGCACATATCCCCTCTGCTGCCGCAGAAGTCACTAAAACTTGTTTTGCTAATGACATTGCTTCAAGTACTTTATTCTGAATTCCTCTGGCAATCCGCATTGGAGCCACCACAAGATTTGAATAACAAATATATGGTCTTATATCAGATACTGAACCCGTTACAATGACATCAGATATTTTCTCTAGTGAACGAACTTCAGGAGTAGGATTGCTGCCAACGATATAAAATTGAATATTACTCAACTTTTCCCTGATGACCGGAAAAACATATTTAACAAACCATTTAACAGCATCCACATTGGCCCAATAATCCATTGCGCCAGTAAATACTATGATTGTTTTTTCAGAACAATATGGATTATGATATTCACCTAAAGGGCTAAAATACTCGGTATCCACACCATTAGAAAAAAAATCGATTTTATCATCTTGGGCAGGAAGTAAACTCTTTAGTAATCCCGCCTCTTCTTCCGACACAAGTGTAGTTTTGTCAAACAATGAAGCAATCATCCTCTCATATTGAAAAAGTTTCTCAGCTTCGCGTTTATAAATCCAGCTAGCAGGCCACTTTTTTGCATTGGCATATTGCCACCATTTATCTGAATCCACATCCACTAGATCCATTATTTTTAGCTGATTTTTCATTTTTTTCTCATCGATATACTGTGCCATTGGTGAAGAAAATGCCAGAATCTTATCGATAGGATTTCGTCTTACTGTATTATCCACCCATTCTCTAAAATATTTATTTTTATAATAAACAACAGACAATGCTTCACCTGTATACAAGCCAGTCAAACTTGATAATTTCATCTGCGCTGAATTTAATTTTATGAAAAATGAATCTTCGCAGCGTACTCTAAAATAATCTATATATTGCCAATCATTTTCATCATCAACAAAAGCACCAAGATATATTTTGTATTTACCGGAAAGATATTTGAAAATATTATATGAACGTATTTTGTCCCCCTTATTTGGCGGATAAGGTATCCTATGAACAAGATAAAGCAATGACTCCACTGCTAGTTAACCAAGATTTTTAGCAAAAAATGGGCCAATCGTATTTGCAACGGGGAGCGGTAATCGTTGCCATAATTTTATAAAAAGTTGGTACTTTGGATTCAGTGGATTAATGTCAGGCATTTTATCTGTGCCCACAAGATTATACTGATAGTGTAGAGGTTCAGGTGTAAAACCCCAATTTTTCTTAAAACTGTACGACCCTGTTCCTTTTTTGCTACGACCGTAATCGAATACTTTGTAACCTTTTTTACAAGCATCCTTCATTATGTCCCAGTACATAAAGTCAAATGCCTTATATTTTCTTGCCTCAAGCGTACCGCCTCCATAGTATGGCAATACTTCATCTCTAAAATAAAATGTCATAACAGTACTAACAGCAGTATCGTTATTGTATATTAGCCTAATTTCACACTTTTCTTTAAATACCGACTTTAATAATTTAAAGTATTTTTTCGAAAAAACAGGTGTTCCATGATTTCGGACACTTAGCGAATAAATATCATAAAAAGATTCAACATTTTCTGTGATTTCCGTTCTTAAACCAGCTTTAATCCCCTTTCTTACCATTGCACGCTGTTTTCTTGGAATGGTCATCATATTTTCCTCTGGATCAGAACTCATTTCTTTTCTAAAAGTTACATATAGATCTTTTTCAGGCCAGTTTTTATATTTATCCTTCAAATTTCGCGTTTCAAAATAGTCAACTTTTAGTTCCTTTGCAATACTACTTGCTTTTTCATATAACATCTCTAACGTTTTGTAATCATTTGCAATTGCACCACCATAAACACAGAACGGTGTTGAAACTAATGACTTACCAAATAAGATACTAGACACTTTTGCCATAGGTAGTAAACCAGTTATCTCATCATCTTGCTCAACAAAAAGGAAGTATGTTTCATGCCCAAATGATTCCTCTATTATAGTTTTCCAGCCCGCTTTATGGAAAAAAGTACTATTAGGATGACTCTCCACATAAGAGTCCCATTTCGAATAATAATCACTTGTTAAATTTTTAATCATATTTAAAAACTATCTCGAGTTTAGGGTAAACCCACCCTGTTCAGCCTGAAATTTTCAACCCAACCAGGATAATCCACTCATTGATTTACCGTGTATGATGTAGATTTATGCCACTTACTACTTAATCAGCAGCAAAGGATACTATCTTCTCTTCAAAGAAAGATCTGATGAGTTTTTTGTTTCATTTAATACCTTCTAAATCCAGAATGGCTCGGTTCATTAACGACTCACCTTTCATTAGTGAGTTCTTTTGATGTGTCGATATTCCTCATTTGATTCCGAACTACCTCATCAGGTTCAAGTCATGAGCGTAAGCTGGAAGAAAAACGATTTCCATCTTCCCTCCTGAGACTCAATGTATTCCATCACCTTTTTTGATTTGTGTGCCGGATGGCCATCTACGATAAGTATGACGGGAAATTTTCGTTTCCTTAAAAATCTCTTAAAACATTCAATGCATTTGTCTGCGGTAAATTTTTCATTATAAACGTGATGCCAAAAACCACATTTATTGGATAGCGCTGATATGGCATTAATGGACAGTCTTTGACAGCTGGTTTTGACTACAGGCGTTTTTTCCTTTTTCTCCCCACGTTCTTTGCGGTGGATCATCAGAACGAATCGAGGCTTCATGCAGCCAAAACATCTCCGCGCCCTTGTTTCTAGCATATTTCTGACTTTTGGGTAAATCTCTTCAACCCATTCCTTGACCACCTTTTTTCAACTTCGAGCTATCTCCCGAAGCATCTCCCTACAACACAAGCCAGTATCACCTCCCAGTATCAGATAACGATACTTCATCACCCAATTTATAATCCCAAATCGTTGGCTGCCGTGCTTATAATTTTGCATTATATCCGCATATCACTCTGTCCCTGCCTCCTGAAGGCATGGGATTTACGGAGTACCTATCGGGGACTTTAAATATACTTCAACTTTAATCGTTTTCTTCCAGGAAAATGTGATCCATGCGATTCCAGGAAAAATCATTTAGCAATGCTTTCAGCCTTGATTCTGTTTTATTTAAATTCAGATAGTGACGAAATTTTGTTTTAAACGTGAGGTTAGAAAATGGTTTAGGCTGCTGAGGATCAATTTCCCACGGATGAAAGTAAAAAATACCCGCTTGATGATTCATACTATTTATATACCTGTATGCCATTTTTGATATTAGATATGGATATAAACGAAAGAACCCACCGCCGCCACAGGGAAATCTTTTCTTTCTTACTTCCAATGTTGTAATTGGTATTTCCAGAATTCCGCCATCACCATTTGGTCGATAAGCAAATCTAGGTGCATCAGGAACCCCATATAAATCATGTTTTATTGGATAGATACTTGAGCTATATTTATGTCCTGTTTCTTCAAGCAGCCTTAATGCCCACAAATTTTCTTTGCAAATTGAGTAACTCGCAGCCCTATAACCCTTCACTTCATTGCCAGTGATATCCTCAAGAATCTTTTTTGTTTTGACTATATCTAGCCTGAATTCTTCAGGCGTTTGGTTCACTACACGAATATGCTCATATCCATGACTAGCGACTTCATGGCCTTCAGCTGCAATCCTGTTAATTAACTCAGGATGCCTTTCTGCAATCCATCCCAGAATAAAAAATGTTGCTTTGACATCAGCCTCGTCAAAGATATTAAGAATTCTATTTGTATTGTGTTCCACCCGTGATTCAAAATCGTCCCAAATTGATTTATCTACATATTTCTCAAAGGCGGATACTTGATAATAATCTTCAACATCAACACTCATAGCATTGACAATAGAAGTATTATTTTTTTCATTATTCATCTTCATTTAAAACTTGCAGTTGCATTTAAAAAAATAACATTCTGCTTATATCCTGTGCTAGTTCCTGATTCAATCTTATTATTTCTGTGCCTGTAACCCAATGAAGCTTTGAGTTTATTTGAAACGATGCGCGATGCTACTAATGATAAAGTCTGAATGGTATTTTCACCTTGAGTCTCTCTTTTACTGTTAACCCAATTTGCGCCTAAAAGCATTGATGTTCTAGTTCCAAACCTCCATCCCCAACTTACATTTATTCCCTTGTATTTTTGAACTTTACCTGTAGATATAAATTTCCTGTCATCACTATAGATTCGCCATGAAATAGTTGTTTTTGACTTCGTGTAACTCAACCGTGATGTGAACCTTTTACTAACAAAAACAGAATCTGTAATATCTACATAATCATATGAGTTTCCAAAACTCCTAACTTGTCCAAGAGTCTGCCTACTAAACAATGTTGATGATGTTGTCACACTTTCATTATAATTAACGCCTACCTGCATCCAACGCCCTCGGGTAGCCCATGAAAATTGGCTAGAATCCCCATAGAAACGTGCACCCTTTGAAGCTGATATTGAGGTTCTCGGTGTTGGCTTCCACTCTACTCCAGCATTCCAGTATCCTCCACCAGAATTCAAGGATGACTGGTAAATACCGTTATCTTCAACCCCACCAACTATAAATGGAATAAATTGCTGATTTTTGCCATATGATAATCGTAGCGATTTAATTTCATAAATATTTTTACCGATAATATTCGTACTAAATTCTGTTCTATTAAAATTAAATTTCCATCCAATATATCCTGATCCAGAATTATTACCTAATGAAAAAGTATATGCTCTATTTTCAACTTCTGAACCAATATTGTTTACAAGCGTATTATCGTAATATGCTTTACTGAATCTTCCGCGCATTAACAGGTTGATTCCTGTTGAAAAATTTTTTGATATATATGGACTAACAAGATATGTTGCTACGTTAGTCCTATTGTTTGAAATTGGCAGATTCCCGATTGGCAAATTACTTTTGGTTGTAATAATATTTTGAGAATTTGTTACTTGTATATCCAAAAACAGAAGTTCTTCTGAGAGTTCCAGATTTGCATCTGCATATAGTTGGTGATACACCGAATTAGCGCCATCAAATTTCGTATAGTTAACAGCCTGAAGTTGGTAAAATAACTCCATTTCAGATCTACCACTCAGCCCCTCTACGGTAATAAATGGTTTCACTTCATAAACAACATCACTCTGCTCAAATCCCGACCTGGAAAGTGTCACATTATCTATATAATTGATTGTCGCCCCAATTCCTGAATTTTGTTTCCATTCAACTGCATATAGATTGCTTGTGGCTGCAAGTAAATAAATGATCAGACTGAATATTAATCTGAGGCAATCAGGTAATCTAATAGTGCGATAATTATTTATTTTTATATTCTTCATGATTCAAGATCGCTTCACCATATGATCCGTAATAATCCATAGTAAACATTCTGCGACTTTTATTAAGCACTAAACCAATAACCTTATTTTTATCGAGGAAACTCAGTGCTTCGATTATTTTATCCTGCAATGTTGAGCCTGATTCGACAACGACTACAATTTGTCCAGCTAATTGCGCCAAAATAGTAGAATGACTTGCCGCTAATATTGGTGGCGCATCAATTAAAATGATTCGATCCTGATACCGTTCAGATATTTCATCGATAACCTCAACCATTCTTTTACTTGCCAGCAACTCCGCAGCATGATCGTTATATTTTCCGGCAGGAATAAAACTAAATTTTGGAATGCTTGTTTTGCAGATAACATTTCCTATATCCAATTTCTCATCTAATAACAGGTCAAGAAGTCCTGTGTTTTCCCGTACTTTTAAAAACTTTGATAATGATGGTTTTGTAACATCAGAATCAATAAGTAACACCGTACTATTGCGCTCCATAGCTAAACTAATTGCCAAATTCATTGCAGTGAATGTTTTTCCTTCGCTAGGCAAGGCACTCAATACTGTAATGATATTACCATTCTCAATGCTAACAGCCCCTTTACCCCATGCATTATTTAATAATACCCGTTTTATAACCCTATATTCTTCTGCTTTTTTGGTATTCAAGTCATCTTCTGTCATATAACCATTTATTTTCAAATATTCCTTGTCCATACGAATGACTTCATTTGTATTTTTATTTGTGACTGGTTTCTTTTTTGCTTGCACATTTTGCTCGTTACTTATCCAACCATCCATAGGCATGACTACTTCTGTAGCTCTTTCCTGTTTTTTGAGCTTCTCAATAATTTTTTCAATATTGTTCATATATACTCTTTTTTGAAATTAAAGCCCGTAATGTTCTACATACATAATTCCGCTATAAACAACCAATAAAAATATGAGCGATACAGTAAAGCCTAGATATTCGATTTTCTTTTTATGGATAAAAATATCAGTCATAACATTACTAACCTCGCCGAAAACAGGAAGCCCTGTTATTTTTCTCAAGGTGCGCTGGTCATAGACAACGGGTCTAAGTTGTGCCATTACTAAAGAGACACCTAATCCACCAGCTAACCCTAGCAACAATACCAGCGAATTATATACGGCCCGGTTGGGACCAGATGGTTCTCGTGGTAGACGTGGAGGTTCGATCACCTTTATTTTTACCCCATCACCTGCTTCTTCTACTTCTTCTGATAATTTTGCCGTTTCATTTCTTTCTCGAAACTCATTATATTTACGTAGATTTTGTTCGTAATCCTGATTCAACCTTTTTAAATCAGATTCAACTTGAGGCAGGGTGTCGACCATTTTTTTCAATTCTTTTTCACGCTTAGTATATTCCTTAACTCTGGCACTTAATGCCGCAACCTGCGCTTCAGCTTGCGCCAATGATACTTTTAATTGCTGGTAAACTGGATTTTTCTCAAGCGCAGGCTGTTGTTCTACAACTGGTGAATTTGAAGTTAAATCTTCTTCTCTTTCTTTTTTGAGTTTGTTTATACTTTTTTGTAGTGCAATTACTCTTGGATGCAACTCTGTAAACCGCAGTAGCAACCCATCTAGTTCCTCCCGCAATACCATGATTTTGGCGTCATTATGATGACTTGCACGGGTACGTGCAATTGTTCCAAAACCAAAAACAGGCTCTTCACCAGTGATCTGCCTTCTCAATTCATTGCGCCGATTATTCGCTTCACTCAACAATAATTCGGCTTCTTTTTTTTGGTTTCTAATATTTTGTAAACTAACAAAATATCCTTTTCCAATTGTCGGCATATATGCTGATTTCTTTCTCTTGAAATTTTTTAATTTCTCCTCAGACAACATTAATTTCTTCTCATAATTATCAAGTTGATTTTGCAAAAACTTTTGTGCAACATTAGTATTTTCTCTTGATTGCCCCAAAGTACTCTCCATAAAGATATTCACCAGATTCTGTACTACTTTTTTTGCCAGTGACGGGCTCTTGTTGCTATATGTAATCGTGTAGATATTTTCTGCAGTTCTTGCACTCGAAAGCGTAATCTCCTTCTGCAATTTTCCGACTAGATTGTCAAATTGTTCTGGATTTTTAGCTCGCAAATCCATATCTGACATTTTCGCCAACTTTTCCATATTCGGTCTACTTAACAATGTTCTAGTAATCAGGCGCATACGTTCAGATAAATTTGGCTCTATTGCCAGACCACGCAATAATGGTCGCAGGACTGATTCTGTATTGATCTGAACTTTGGCATTAACAGAATATAAATCTGGCATTTGGTAAACTTTGTACCAGCCAACTACTACAATAATCCACGACAACAGAAGTGCATACCATCGGTAACGCCACATACTACGCAAATAACTTAGCACTAGTTTTAATACTTCATACATATCCGTAATTTCTCAGCTTTAACCTTGTACCAGAGTAATACCTGTGCCCACCTATTTAGGCGCGGGATTTATATCTGTAAATACTAATGGAAAAAATTTTGAGCCAATCATTATTCAATAATAAATATTACTGAATTTCATAAATTCATTAGAATCTGGAATAAAGATCATTTAAAACCATGCCTCAGGGATTATTACGATATCACCAGGATATATATCCACATTAGCAGATATATCACCATCTTTTATTAAATCATCAATTCTTACGCTGTATTGCTTCAACTTTCCATCGACCTTGCGTGCAATTGTTGCTCTATTACCTGAAGCAAATTCAGACAACCCGCCTACAGCTATCATTAAATCAAGCAACGTCATATTTTCGTTATACGGAATGGCCTTTGGAGTCTCTGCTGCCCCGACAACTCGTACCTGCTCATTATATCGCCCAACAAAATTGGTTACGATTACTGTTACTATTGGATTTTTTATATATCGTTTAAGTCGTTTTTCCATCAGTCGAGCTAATTCGGCCGGTGTTTTGCCACTAGCAGGCACATCTTCAACTAATGGTGTGGTAATTTTCCCATCTGGTCGTACAGGCACCGATGATGAAAGTTCCTCGTTCCCCCAGACAAAAATATCTACAGTATCACCAGGTCCAATTATATATGTTGGTGTACTGCCTGAATAACTCGCCTGTTCCAGTAACTGATTATTACTACAACCCATACCTGATAAAATAACCAATCCCAGCATCAGCCCTGGAAAACTTTTACTTAAATTCATAAAATCACCTTCCGTTAAAAATGACACTGTCCAAAACCTCTAAATGTTATCAACATAAGCTCATGATTACACTAGCAATTTACGCATCCATTCACTTCTCATCCCTATAGTATTATATGGAATAAAGATAGCCTTGCATTTTAAAATTCCACACAGGAAAATATTATATATACATAATTCCTCTGAATCCGCAAAATACTTTCGTCATTGCCGGCCCGTGTTTGATGGTCATTGCACCCAAATCATTTCTCAGGGATCTTTGGCCAGGTTTCCGTGTATTTCTGTGAATGCTCCACCGGCTAAAAGCCGGTGGCTTCGGGTTACGGCTGAA
>CAZZIX010000003.1:0-48124 GCA_964654345.1 uncultured Methylomarinum sp. | reverse complement strand
GAATTTTCCCTAGGATTAACACTGGCAAATTCTCTTATTGGTCTAGCTGCAACGATTATTCCTGCTGCATGTTTGCCGCTATGCCTTGCATGTTTTTCTATCCTAGTTACTTCCCACATCTCTGGAAATTTTTCTATAAATATTTTTCCTACAGATGTTGTGGTGAAAGTGTCCTCCATTCTAAATCTTCTACGCCGTGTGTCGCCACCTGATGTAGATATTATTGAATTTTTAATTGAATCAATTTCTTGCTCTGGCAATTCAAGTTCCTTTGCAAAATCACCGATTGAACCCTTAGGATTCATTGTGCTTATGGTTGCAATGTTAGCAACGTTTTCTCTTCCATTGGTTCTAACAAGTTCTTTTATTACACTCATTCTTTTTTTATCTGGAAAATCAATATCTATATCGGGCATGTCCATTCTATTTACATCAATAAATCTTTCAAATAATAAGTCCCATCTTATAGGGTCAATTTCTGTTATGCCCAGTAGGTAGCAAATTAATGAACCTGCGCTAGAACCACGGGAAGGTCCAACGAGCATTTCCTTTTTTGCTTTTATTATCATCTGCTGAACAATCATAAAATAGTCTATAAAGTTTTTGTCTTTAATTAATCCAAGTTCCATCTTCATTCTTTCTTTATAGGCAGGGTCTTTTAAATTTATTCCTTTTGCCTTTGCACCTTTGCGGCACAGTGTTCTTATTTTTTCTTCACCTTTATACTTTAATTGTTCGGCGTATGGAAATTCCACATTACACATTTCAGCTATTGAATAAGTATTAGCGACCGCCTCTTTATCTTCATAATGAAATAGCCATTCTTTTTCAGATAAAATATGTTGAGGAAAAGTAAACTTGTCTGATTTTCTTTGCCCTGCAAATAATTCATAAACTTCCCAGTCGTCTGCTTCTACCATCCAATTATTGTTTATTGCTACTTTAGGTATTTTAGATTTTAATGCAATAGGAGAAGTGACATTACACACAGCTATGTAATCTATTCTTTCATCCATTTTAAAATCAGGTGCGATAACAATAACGTCCTCACTTAATTTCCAAACATCAACAAGGCCAATATGTGCTCTATAATAAAAACATTCATGTGCTCGTTCAACTAATAAATAAATTTCTTTTAAACCTGAATAGTTCTTTGCAATAAAAATATATTCAGGTCCGAATTGTCCACGTGGTTTAATTCTTTCTTCTGGTTGCTCAACCACCATAAGACGAACACCGAAAATTGGTTTTTTATTTTGCTCTTTGCATAGCTCGTTTAAATAGAAATGAGAAAATGTATTGTTAATGTCTGCTACGCCGACAACTTTATCTTGACCTTCAACAATTTTTTCCATAAAGCCGTATGTTTTCTGAAATGAATATTCCGTGCGTAGTGCTAGATTAATCATTTCTATTTATCTCATTTTTTATTTTATAGTCATCTGGTTTTGCAAAATAGCTAGCTCCACTTGTACATCTTAGATACTCAATGCAAATTTCATTTGCCTCTTCAATTGAGATTCCAATTTCGCTAACAAGCATTTGTCTGTTATTCCTATCAGTCTGAACAACTTTCATTACATCCCCTCCTTCTGCATCCACTTGTAACAGCGTAGCAATGCCATTACATCTTGTTTAGCTCTATGAGCACCTTCCTTAAATTCTTTTCCAGTAGAATACTCATGAAGTTTAGATAGTTTCAATCTTTTATTTTCAATGTGCATACTATGTTCAATTGTACAGTACCATTCTGGAGGCCAAGGAAATTTAAACTCAAGGTCGTGACGACGTAATTCAGACCATAGCATACCATTGTCAAACGGAAGATTGTGTGCAATTATAGTTCTAGCTCCAAGAAATAAATTTACCAATGGCTTATAAACTTCAATAAATTCTGGTTGACCCATTAACATATAGTCATCTATGCCTGTTAGCTTAGTTATTAAAGGTGGAATTTCAACAGGCACGGAAATAAGAGTTTCAACTTCGTCAATAACATTATTTTTTGAATCTAATCTTGCTGCATATATTTCAGTTATGTACGGTTGATTTTCAACTCTAGTTGCATCTGGTTTTAATAGTCCAGTTGTTTCCGTGTCGAAAATAATCTTATCCTTTTGCATCATTGTCAACCTCGTTTAATAGTGCGGCGTATACCATTGCATCGTGAGCAGAATCATAGTGACCGCCTTCTTTAAACTGTGATGAATAGCGAATCATTTTTCCAATTACTGCACCCATCATTGAATAACGATTAAATTCATCGGCAGTTTTAAGAGTAAGTCCATCTGGAAAAAGGATTTCCATTATCTTTCCTTTTTGTTTATATGATTCTCCATATATTTTATTTCGTTCGAAATAAGTTTTTGCACCGTCTTCAAGTTCGGTTACTGCGAATGTCTTTTGCTTTTTCATCTTGCTTTCCTTTCATTAAAAGTTTTAAATATTGAACGCTTGCCAAATAATTTCTTTTTAATTTTTCTTATATTCCTATTAATAAAATTCATGCCTTTCATTTTTCCTTCAAACGAACCTGCATAATGCCTGTTGAGTTTAAATCCTAAGTAGGAACGCATGTGTGAAGAAATAGAATATTTATAATTAGTTTTCTTATCAAACTTTTTCAATGTGCTTTCGGCATTTCTAATTAATGCTGTTTCTTTAAATGATAGTTCTAAAACTATTGCATCAATTCTATATAGTCCTAATAATAATGCGGTGTATACTCGGTGGTGTCCATCTACAATAATATGACTACCATCTTTTTCTGTGCTTAATATTATTGGTACAAATCTTTTATTTTTTAAATATTCTTCTTTTAGAATTTTAATTGCACCGTAGTTAGGAAACCATTCAATTTCTCCTTTTGAAATAAAATCAGTGCCTACAATTTCGTACCATTTGGATTTTATTTTAGAAATGCTGAACCACTCAGTTCCCATTAGCTCGGTAAATGATGAATTCATTTTATTCATTTCATTTATTTTTACCATGCGGTCGTCATGTTCTTCTCTGTTATATTCATTTTGTATCGTAAATACATTTAAAGATGACAATGAATCAATTACTCCTTTAGCAAACACACGGAAGTTTTCTATATTCATCGCAATTCTAAAATCACGATAATGAATATGGATTTCATCCGTGACGTATTCTTCCTGAAGCTCAATGACAAGTTCATTATTGTGGTAAAAACTTTTATTCGGTTTTGGTGAATTTTTAAGAAAGCTTCTTTGCCGCATTTTTCCACCTGCTATCATTATGGTGGTTGGGTATTTGCCTTCTTCATAGGTGGGATTCTGGGCAAGATAATTTCTAACATCATCTGTAGATTTTGAAATAATTTCTGCATATTCAAAATACTCGTCTAATGAAAATATATTCCGATATTCTCTATAATGAATATGAATATTTTCTGCAAGGTCAATAAACATTCTTGAATTATGCAGTTCTCTTTCCGGCAATTCTTTTTTACAAAGAATTTTTTTAATATCGCCCATTTGTGTTTCTCCAGTTTTGGTAAAAAAGGTAAAATTAATAACCTTACTTTTTGTGTGTATTAGCCATTATTAGGCGGCATAACAGCCGTTTTGAGCCATTTATAACAGGTTGCATAATTGCACAGTAAGTATATAAAATGGCTTATTTGTAGCCTAGAATTGGCCTCACAGCCGTTATTAAATATAGGCCGCTATATACTTATAATACATAATAGCGGCCTATAGTGGCTTACATTGGCTTAAACTACCTTTATTCTTCGGCAGCTTTTTCCATTTTTTCAACTTCTTTTTGAATTGCTTCAAATTTTTCAGACCATTGACCAATAATTTTTTCTTTATCATTTTTAAATGCTTCTTTAAAATCATCAGCCGTTGAATCATGATTTAAAATCATCCAAGCAATTGCACGGACAGCAAGTTGAGCAGATTTGATTTTAACTTTTTTCGGTAGGTCAATTGTATTCGCTTTACAATACTTACGAATTTCTTTTAACGCTTGAGATTCACTGGTGCTATTAACGTCTTTAGAAATTTGTTTTGCCATTTCAAGAACGTCGGCATAATTTTCTGGTTCAAAATCATCATCATCCATAATTGAAGCTGCTTTTTCATAACGGTCTTTACTAGAGACAGATAATCCAAGTTCAACCATTGCAACTTTCATTCGTTTCATTGCATCTTTGAAACCAATGCCTGATTTAACGATTTCAATTAAGATATCGTCTTCTTCTTTTTTCGCTTTAAATCCTTCTTCAACAATTTTTATAACTTTTTCTGAATCTGTCATTTCCTTTTTCTCCGGAATGTTTTTAATTTTAGTTAGTTGTTCATCAAGTGATTTAGAAAGTTCTGAAACTTTCTTGCCTTTTATTTTTACGCCATTGGCTTCGGCAATTTCTTGTAATTGGCTAATAGTTAGTTTTGTTTTTCCTCCAGTTTCATAAATAAATTCAGACTCATCAACATTTTCCTCAGTAATGGCTTTACCTTTCATTACGATTTCAAAGTCAGTGTTTATTAAAAATTTCATATTGTATTCTCCAGTTTTTTTAGATTAAGATATATTTTATATCGTATGATTATTTTACTTGTTTATTTTTTGTAAAGCAAATTTCTATTTGTTAAATTCCTCCATTTGTTTATAACAGTTTAATAATTCATTATTGGCTGAACCTTGGTTGCTTGCCCGACCAATCCTAACGAATTTAGTATGTCCTAGTTCTTGTTCTTCTTTTAATTGTATAGGCAAGTTATTTTCAGCAAGACTAACGGAAGTTCCAAGACCACTACTAAGATTTATATTTTGCATTGTTTTCGCAATAAATCCTGCAAATCTATAAAAACCTAGATTGGACATAACCGCAAGACGTTCAACACTTAATGGTTCATTATATCTCTTGATTGAGATGCAAGTAGAAATAAAACGACTATCTCCAATCATGGCATTTTCACTAACAGAGCCAACTACAATTCTTACTGATTTTCCTGCTAACAATAGTTCCTCATATATTTTAACGGCTACAGCCGAACGCCATAAAGAATCATTAGCATTTTCACGGGCAATTCCTACATAGTCAATTAACAATGTAACCAAATGGAATTTTTTTGCAACTTCAATCCGTTTTGTTTTTCTCCATGCCGTGTCTGATTGACCCTGATATATTTTATGTATATCGAGCTCGTCTCCAGTTGAACTATAAACTATTTTTCTTTTGATAGACTTAATGTTTTGTTCTGAAGAACTTACACTACCATTTGAACTTAAACTTTTAATTTTTCCTTTAAGCGAAAGTTCATAAAGTTCTTTATCTCCCAATAATGCGGCATTTCTAATTTCTGCCGAACTATTATATTTTCCATACCACCCTGTTCTGTCTCTATCGTTATAAAAACTATTGTAAAGTCCTTGGTTAATTCTAGAGCCAGAACTACACGGAGTATTTATAACATCAAGTATTGAATCATATTGAACACTAACCATTTCATTGTTTTCTTTTATGTTAAGCATTATGTAAATTCCTCTAATTCGTCTCTCAAGTCAATTAAGTCTTTACTTGCCGTATCAAAAGGTTCAGCATAAGTTTCTAGATTATCTAAAACTGCATTTATTTTACGAACTATACCTTCTAAATCATAATCTTCTGGTTCATCTTCTGGGTTGTGTTCTGCAATATGTATAAGCCTTTTAATTATTTCTTCACCATGAGGTTCTTTACAAACATTATAATTACTGGCGAAACTAATAACTTCATCATCAGACCAGTTGTTAATTATTTGAATTTCTTGAGACATAACTAACCTCCAGTTTTATTTTTAACTAATGTTTCAATGATTGCAGCAGAGCTGAACAATACAGCGGCAACAATAATTTGATTAAATAATAAAGCTAATATTGACATTGCGAATAATATAAATTTCATTTTAATTCTCCTATAAATTAAAAGTAAATGTTTTAGAAACAAAAATTGCAGAAACGCCAACGTCCTTTGTGTCTAAAAATAAAGAGCCATGGACAAAAGAATAGTCAACATGTTTAGTTGGTAGCATAATTATCAGTGAGCCGACTACATCTCCTGTTTTCCATATTTTTCCTCTTGAGCTAAATATATCTTGATTAAAAATTGGTGTTCCAAGTCCTAATGTAACTTTAATTTACTGCGCCTTAACATTGCTTGTGATTGCGAATGCTAGTAAGGCTAATACTAATAATTTATTCATAATTTTCTCCAGTTTTGTTTGTTGTTAATTTAGAACGGCATTGGCTCATCCACTGAATTATTAACCACGGCCATTTCTTCTTTAGACCATCCGGTAAAATAAGAACTTGAAATTTGCTGCATACTCCAGTCCTGATTATTTTTCATTAAAGTTGCATCTTTTAAAACTCGTGTTGACATTATCTTTTGCATACCATTTATTTCTATTGCCTTGCGAACCGTGCGTCCCCATTGTAAAACTTCAGGGTCAACTAAAGATTCTTCAACAATTTTAGAATACTCAATAATTGTCATTCCAATTTTAAATCTATCTAGCGTACTAGCGTCAAGCGCATTCCGTGCGTGATACATTGAGTCAGCTCCACCACCGAAAGTATTCGTGGCGGCTACTGCCACAAAGTCATTATGTTTTTTAACAGTTGGATTTTCAAAACGTTGAGGTAAAGAAAACTGACCGTTAGCTAGTGCCTGATTAATAAAGATTAAAACGTTCGGGTCGGCTGCATCCATTTCGTCAAATAAAAACACGCCACCATTTTCGTAAATACGAACAAACTCACTTGGAACATATTCAAACTTTCCGTTGTTTCCAATTGGTAGTAACCACCCTGTTAATTGTGATTCACTCATTCCTGCTGAACAAGATTGTGATGCAAAGTCTAGTTCAAGTGCGCTTGCCATTTGTCCGGCTATGTGAGTTTTTCCACATCCTGCAGGACCAACCATCATGATGTTAATTCGTTCCTGCGCAAGCTGCAACAAGTGTGGAAATTCTTCACACACAATTCCTTTAATCTTTTTAGGTTTTTTATTTCCAACTTTTACTTGTATGGTTATAAATTCTTTTCTAGCATTTTCTATAACCTCAATGGCGGCATCCTGAATTTCCATGCTTGCCTTTTCAACTTCAGCCCCCATTTCTCTAGCAAATTCATCCACTACTTTTAATTTACTAAGCTCCATATTTTCGGAAACAATTTGCGTAACCTTACTAGCTATAAATCCATTGCTATCTGTAGATGAAACTTTTTTATTTATAATAACATCGTAAGCCTTTTTAAATTCCTCAGGTTGAGTTTCAGAAAATAACATAACTATTTTATCTAAATCACCAATTTTCTTGGGATGCTGTGCAAGTGGCATGGAACCAGAATAATCTAATATCATTCTTTTATGCACTCGCTTTAATTTTTTAATTTGCTGTGTATTCATTTTCCTTTCCTCATTTTATTAAATAGAGATTTTATATTTTCAATAGGAAGATGTTTAACTTCTTCATATAAAGTCTCAAGGAAAACATCATTGTGTTTCCTACCAGTTTTATTGTTAACCAGAAATTTTGTTTTTTCAATTTCTAATTTTAAAGCCATTGACTTGCACTGTAGAATTTGAGACCAAAATAAAATCCTTGTTGAATCTCCTTCCGTTATACATAGCCATACACCACACATTTTAATTAATGCTTCCTTTTGTATTTCACTCATTATTAATCCCACTCTGAACTAAACATAAAGAAACGATTTAAACCAAAATATAAACTATATTTCTAGCTCCCTTGGTGGCATATGTGCGCCCACTCATAAAGCATTCAATAGTTATTAATGCTCTGTAATGTTTTTTCATTGCAATTCTCCCCCTTCAGATATTATGCTTTCTAATGTTATAATTCCAACGTTTCCCACTAGCTCAATGCCGACCATAGTAGTTGCCCTTATGTTTAAGGGATATTCTTTGGCACGACCAGAATCATCAAAGACAACAACACATTCTTTCCAATAAAAATGCCCTACCTTGCCACCAACTAATTCTTCTATTTCTTCTATGCTAGGGTCTTCATCATTATAGAGAACTGTAGTGGTGTTCTTTTCTTTAAGTATAGTTTTCATAATTATTCCTCATAGTCAATTGCAATTCCATCTTTATCGTGCAGCTCGTAATTTAAACGCGGATATAAATCTTCGTTGTTTAACATTATCGCAGCGGCTGCCTCTTCTGGAATTAAATCGGTTAAATAAATATCAGTAGTTAGACAATAAACTTTTAAATATAATTCGCTCATTATTTTCTAACCCTTGCTGCATAGTAGTAGCCGTTTTTATATTTAATAAGTTTGCCGTGTGATTTAAAATACCGTTCGGCTGCGTAATAGTCTGCCATTATAAATCCATGTTCCTTTAATGCCGGAACAATAAATTCTAAATCATATATTAGCGGCTCTCTAAATCCGCTTTTAATATTAGACTGTACAATGTTTAGAACCTGTGCAGATTTAATGGCTTCAGGATTTTGCTTAGGTGGATTAATGCTTGCTATTACAATAAAAGTTAATATTATAAAGATTGCAGAATAAATTAAACTAGCTAATGTTATTCTAACTTTATCTTCACGGTTGGAACTATACGGTGCTGAATAATCTCTCATTTTTGTTTCCCCTTCCTTTTAACGTGTGGTTCCTGCATCATACTAATGATACTAAAGTTGTTATTGAATCTCTTCAATGTCCTGATAGCTATTACAGTTTCGTGATTAACCTGACATTGCCTTCTTAGTGTTTCTTTTAATAATTCTATATTCATTTTTGTTCTCCAGTTTTATTAATTGTAATTGTTTCGTTATCTTCACCAGTGATTGTGTGATTTGAAATGTCTCCAATTTCTTCTAGTCTTTCAAGGAATATAATAGCAGAAACTGCATTGCTAAATTCTGCTGTGTGACCTTCATCATTTTTTAGTGTGTACATTTTTATTCTCCAGTTTTTTATTTGATTTGAAATTAAATTGTAGGAAGCGTTCCTCCCACAATTCAACTTTAAGTTGAATGTTCCCTGTTTGATTTGCTAGAGGTAAAAGGAAAGTTTAATATTTTCGTAGTCTGCTACACTACCGAAAATCATTACAATATCTAGAAGCGATATTTTTCTTTTTCAGAAACTTGTTTAACTTCGGTTTGTAATTTTCCAGTTTTACTTTTGCTAGGTAGAGCGAGTAGCGGTAGAAACATTCTTAACTTTCGGAGTTTGCTGAATTCCTTGCGGAGATTTCTTACGCCTTAATCCTAATCGCTAGTTTCGTTCGGCTCGTTACCTGAATGCTAATAAGTGTATCACTGTGGATGTTGCCGTTTGCATTATATATAGTGTACCGCTTTGGGTGTTGCTATAATATACATTAAAGATACACTATAACTTACATAAAGCAAGTTTCTAAGTGATTGTTTTATAAAGGGTTTTTAAAATAAAACGGTTAAAAAACGTACAATTAGGGCAAAATAGGCCAATTCTGTAATATGCTTATATATAGTCATATCGTAAGAGGTGCATTTAAGACTACTATTATAGTCTAAAACTCATACTTGGAAACTTGATAAAATTTTGATTCTTCTTTAGAAACATAGATTCTTTTTGGAATTTTCAAATCTTCTCTACACATATATAATTCCCTCAAATTCTTAGGTTTTCTGGAATTTTCTTCTATGTGTAATTTTATCCATTCGTTCGCAATCCTTCGTGGAGTTCGTCCGTGGTCGATGCAGATGAATTTGTGGAAAGAAAGAATCCCGCTTTTATATGAAACTTTAAGTGAAGAGACTTTCCCTTTAATTGAATGTATTCTATATTCTACTTTTTCTACTTTTAACCATGTTCCGGTTGGGCGCATGACAATCACCTTTGCTTTCCTTCTTGTGATAACTTCGCCATCTTCTGATTCTGCTGATAATTTCGTTTTAAACACAAATTCGTGGCCGCAGAAATCACAGATTCGAACTGCTGCATAATGTTCGGTTTTACATTTTGGACAGGTTTTCAGGATTGCCTCTCCATTTCCTCCTTTCTTCCTATCTTTTTCAACAACATGAACATCGTTAATTGGTCCGAGCCTTGCGATATTTTTAGCGAAATCCATAACGAAACAGTGAGGTTTTCCGCCTTCTTTAATCGCCTTCAATCTTTCTTCTCTTATCGTTATGTCGTAATCTTCAGCGAATAATGGTCTACCACCACGGCCAAGAATTTGTACATGCAATGATGGAGACATGGTCGGACGAAGGATTCCAATTAAGTCTATTTCAGGAATATCAAGTCCAGTGGTTAGCATTTGAATTCCAACGGCACACTGATAGAAACCTTTCTTAAACTCTTCAATAGACTTATCTTTTTTCTGATTTGATTCTGAATGTATAGCAATGGTTTTAATTCCATTGTCATTCATCTGCTTTGCGATATTTTCGGCATGTTCTATGTCAATAGCGAATATTAAAATCTTCTTTAGCTTATGTTTCTTAATTGCCATTGTCATTTCGGTACAAGCTATGTCCGTTATGTTTTCCGTATTAAAACGTTTAGCCATTGCACTTTCTTTGAAGTCTCCTGCTTGCTTAGGTAGCTTGTGAGTGTCTAATTTCAGCTTTGTGCCTATGCAATACATTTTACTTAGATAGCCTCTACTAACTAATTTATTATAATTTTCTGTACTGGTTAGGTCGTATGCTAATTTATTGAACAGGGCTGTATCGCCTTTATAGATATATCCGTGTCCTAATCTAAATGGAGTTGCAGTTAGTCCAACATATTGAGCATTTAATTGTTCCAAGAACTTTCTATACATGCCTGAATCTTTTGTATTAACTAGGTGCGCTTCATCTATTATTACTAGACCAACTTTACTAAATAGTTCGGGCTTGCGCCATACGCTTTGAATTCCTGCGACTGTAATTTTCTTTATTGTTCTTCTATCTAGTCCTGCACTATACAAGCCTATTTCTATTTCCTCGAAATATTCTTCTAGTGCTTTTAAGTCTTGCTTTAGAATATTACTTTCATGAGATAATATCAATACATCCCTATCTATATTAAAGCTGAGATATTTATCCGTAAGCATACATAGAACTAAGCTTTTACCACTACCAGTTGGAAACGCACCGACAGGATGATGACCTTTCATTAAGGAAGCGCATAGTTTTTTAGTTCCGCGATTTTGATAATATCTTGGTTTCTTAGCCATTAAAATAATCTTTTATAATTAGAGCAAGCTTTTAATTGTTTGGCAGTTGAAATTCTTTTGTCCTTAATAGAACAATTCCATTTTCCATCTGGTAATACATCTACTCTAATACAAGTTCTACAATTTCGCTCTGGAGCTTTATTATAGTGACACATTTGATGATGGTTGCACCATGTACACTTGTAATTGTCTGGAGTAAATCTCTTAACGGGAACCTGTTCACTTGTTACAATATTTTCTTCTCGTTCTCTTAATACCATTGCATAAGTTTTATCTAATTTTATTCGTATATACTTCCGTGCTTGTGTGTCTTTGTTAGTTGCTACAAATAGAGTACGCTTTAATTTCATTTTATCCATGTACCTAGTTACCTGACCAAAGTATCCGAGGAATGTTTTCCTTATTCCTTCTCCATAGTCGTGTACGGTTGTAGCCTTACATAATTGTTCAAACTTACTGTCCTTCATAGTTTTTATTTCTAGTAAGTGTTCGGTCTTAGGTGATTCTATTACACCGAGCAATCTTCCATCTGGATGACCCTTGGCATGATTTTCAAACCCATGTAATGTTTCTTGCTTCTCACCAATCTTTCCGGTTAGTGTAACTATTTTTCCACTGGTTCTTCTAAAAACTTGCACACCAATGGAAGTTAAATCTTTAATGACACTAGCCTCTTCCGAATGACCACGGTTTAAAATCCTATTCACTCTTGCTATTACCTTGCTTTTAGTCGCCCACCTCCAACTGAACCATTGAGCACGGAGACATTCATTTCCTATTCCGCTCATGCCTAAATAGTTTCGCGGATTACCGCCATACAATTTAGACTCAATTTGATATTCGGTTGTTTTTTTATTAACGGGGATGATAGCCATCTATAAACCTCTTTATAAATTCTAGGCTCTTGCCTGACTTAATTTGAAGCTCACGCATAAATGTCATAAAGCGCAAGTCTTTTCCAATGTGCGCTTTTTTTACGACCACGCACATTTCTACTAATTCTACATTACTATATTTCATAATTCATAATTCATAATTTAAAGTTGGCACTTCCTTGTGCCGTTATTATTATTCGGCGTCTTCAATTTCTTCTTCAAGGTCTTCCTTCAAAGATTCCAAGTCGTCTTCATCAAGGTCTTTAATTTCAGCAATCTTCTTAATGTCATATTCTTTTATGACCTTTTTCATTGTTTTGCCGTCAGTTAATTCCTTGAACTTTTTAGCTAATGCGACAACTTGTTCAGTCGTAATCGCATCATCATCGTCATCGTCATCATCTTTATCTTCATCATCAGAATCTGAATCTTCATTCTTATCTTCATCATCTTCCACAGAGTCTTCATCTTCATCCTTTTCTTCTCCCATTAAATCGTACATTTTGATTACATTTTTGTCGTCCTTATCAATTCCTAGGGTGACAATCATTAAGATATTGTGTAGCTCCTTACTGTCCTTAACAGTTTTCTTGCTACATGCATCTAATATAGTTGCAAATTCATCATTAGCAATTTGCACTGTAGTTTCATTTGGATTGTCAAGATTAAGATTAGCAAAAAGCTTATGACCTTTATGCTCTTTATTTTGAACTTCAAGTGTTAGTGCAAGGAAGTGACCAGTTTTTTTACTGTTAGCTTTATAGTCACTCGCTGTTATTTTAGCAATGTATTCGCCTTTAGGAATTGCTTTAAAGTCGCGCATCTTGCCGTAGTCTTTACGTTTAAAACTACTTGGTAATTTAGCCATGATTTATTTCCTTCTCTTTGTTTTAGATTTTGAATTAGATATCTTTTCAAATATCTTAGTTAGGTTAGGTTGCTCAATTCTATTCAAGGAACCCGAACGGTCTTTAGCCTCATATTCTGTGCCTGAGGAAGTTAGCACTACTCTTTTTCTTTTGCCTTCATCATTCTTTTGAATCGTACAGTAGAAAACCTCATCGAATTGATAAGGCAAAAAACTTTCAGCCATTAGCGCTTTTCCTGGCATTAACGGAACGTATTGGTCACCACCAGTTTCTGGCTCTTCAATCATTCCACGTTTAGCGACAACAACTAAATTCTTTTTACGAATATCTTTAAATTTCCATATTAAGTCTTTAACTTCTGCTGCCATGTGCATATATGCTTTACGAGGATCTTTTTCATTTTTTAAATGGTCGGCCAATATTTTTTCGGCCATGTCGGTTGAAGAGTCTAAACATATTGAACTAAACTCTTTTCCTTTTTTACCAATTACGAATTCAAGTGCATCGTAAATGTCTGCTACTGTTTCAATATCAATGTAAGGAATGTCTTGTTCCTTTAAACTAAGTAATCCTTGTTCGCTACTTAATATAATCGGCTTCGGTGCGGTTGCACACAAACGAGTTTTACCAGAATCCGACTTGCCATAAACGCAAACCTTAACACCGCGTTTTCCTATTCCCTTGGTACTCTTTATTTTAACCGACATATTTACTCCAACTTTTTAAGAATTCTTTTAGCCTATGTAGTCCACTAGCCTCTTCCTTAAATATTTCAACTCCATTGTATATCCATTTAATAACTTCATCAATCCAAGTTTCTATATTATCACATCGTTCAATAAGTTCATCAATCTTTTTAGCATGAAATAACACACATTCCTTTGACCTTTTTAAATCAACTTCAAGCTTTGCAATTCTTTCTCCACCTAATGCAAGTATTTCTATCATCTTCAATAACGCTGCGGAAGGATCATCTTCCATGCTTGCAAACTCAATTTCAGGGAAGTATTCCTTTATGACTCTATTGGTTTCTTTTATTGATATTAGTTCACTCATTTTATTTTTCCTCCAAACTTTTTTCACTTAATTCTTTAATTTGAATATCAGTTAGCATCTTTCTCTCCTTTAATTCTATATTATTCTGTAGTTTTTATCTACAAATCCTTCTTGTTTTCCATGAACATAACAATTGTTAACCCATGTTCTTTCGCCATTTTTTAGTTGGCGAATATGACCACGTCTATAATGAGAACGTTTAGAAGAACCCTTATTATGTTCTGCATTTGGTTTATTCCAAACTTCTCCGCCAACATTTAGGACATGATAATCGTATAATTTTTTATTTTGTTTCCTAAATCTTTTTATGGTAGACTTGCTAGGCTCTACTTTTTGTTTCTTTACATTATTTAGATTTAGAATTCCTAATAAAGACTGACAGCACAGGAACATATTCGCAGAAAACATATGATTATTTTCCTCTGTTTTATATTCATCTTTATCTAGGCTCATGTATCTTATAAGGGCTCTTCCATCTTCCTCTATTCTTCCAATTGAAGCCAAAGGGAAAATTTTAAACTCATTATCATCAATTCTACCCATGCATACTCCAACTATAGAGTTTTCATCAATATCGTTACCGTCGTATGGAAGCCACTCTGCATCCTTTAAATTGGAGAAATAATAAATAAACGAAACTTTGCCCTCTTTAAATGTTTCCTCTGTTAGTATGCATGTGTATCTATACGGTAGCTTTAAATTAAAAAGTTCAGGTGTGTTTTTCCATTTCACAGTTCCTGAATTTTCTTCAATAAATATAGAATTTTTTCCTTCTGGTAAATAAAAGTTCATGAACTTTTTATCAATTTTCCAATTTATAAAACCACGCATCATATGATTACTTTCATTTTCTTTAAGCAATTCTTGATTAGCCATTGCAAACATTTTGAATTTATTTTCTTTCATTTTGTCCACCAAAACTCCTCTATATATTCTAGTACTTCTATTTTCTTTTTACTTTGAAGGCCATTGAAAAAAGCTTCTGCTATCTTTTGATGACAACGCTTGCCATTCATAAAGTCGCCATGTTCATCAATATAGTGGTATAGTGCTACCACTGTTAACGGACGTGAAATAGTTCCAACCTTAAATCTTTTCCGTGCCTTTAATAATTTCTCATCAGAGTATTCAGCACGGAGAGTTTTCAGCTCACGCCTCTTTAAAGAATATAATTCCAATAATAATTCTTTCATAATCGCTTCCAGTTGTCCAGTTTTAAAAGAGCAGTGATTAACTTATAAACCCGATGACTGGAAAGAACACCGGAAGCTAACCACCGCTACCGAGGTAATATATTAACACAGAACAAAAAACGATTGCAACTTACAAAGCAAGAGTTCAATTTGTGTTCGCCATATAATATAGTGTAATATAACAACCCTGTGCCTGACGGGGCGTGGTGAAATAGAGAGGCTCCTTTTCTTAGTTGGAGGAGCCTTTCACTTTAACCAACTATGGGAAAATAATAATGAAGCAACAAGATTTCTTAAAACTATTTAGTAAGAATTTAAGCAAGGTTCAATACAGTGCAGGGGACGATTTAAAGGGACACAAGGGTCACGAAGAAAGAAAATTCAAACAGGACATTAATAAAGAAGAAATAAAGGAATTAAATAAAGCAGGATATGGAATATATTTTACTGTTAATAAATTTCCTCAAGGTCAACGAAGAAAGAACCTAGTACAAAGAGTTCGCGCAGTATTCGTTGAAGATGATAAAACTGGACACCTAGTAACAGACTGGCCGCTACCTCCATCTATTGTAGTGGAATCCTCACCTAATAAATTCCATTACTATTGGCTAACATCTACTAAACAATTCAAGCAATACGATTTAGTGATGCAAACAATGGTAGACAAACATAACTGTGATAATCACGCAAGGGATATCAGTCGCGTATTAAGAATTCCAGGAACATATCATCATAAGAAGAAGAAGTTTCGCGTTAAATTAATCGGAGGTAACTCAAAGAAATATCCTTGGGATGTAGTAACTACAGCATTTCCTCCTGCCAAGCGAAAGAAGTCTAATTACTCTTCTGATTCAGAGGGAACATTTGATATTCAATCAGCCGTTAACGAATTGGTAAGCACAAACGATTTACATGGCAGCATGATTTCAATTGCAATGAGCATGGCGAACCAAGGAATCAAGAAAGAACTATTTATTCAATTTATGATGTTGGCATACGGTAACATCAATTTTGATGAAGTGGAGACAGCTCGCGCTTTAGATATATCTAGCAGGTTTGATGAAATTCATTTAGATGAATGTTTTGATTCTGCAATAACAAAAATAGATGAAGAAGTCGAAGAGGCTGACGAAATAGAAGACTTAGAAGAAAATGTCAAGGCCACTAAATTATCGGCGGATATTCTTGCACCAAAAAATACCATAATCGGTGAACTAACCAGAGCAATAATGAAAACATGGTGGAAGCCGAACTTAATGGTCGCCAGTCTAGCTGCGAAACAGACAGTCGCATACATAGCAGGTGGAAACTATAAAGCGAATACAAACGATAGACTGAATATTCAACAAGTAGCAGTCGGCGAATCAGGTGTCGGTAAAGACCCATTGATATTCGTAACACCAGAAGTCATTAGTCAATGTTTTCGCTATGATAAGAAATTAATGTCATCTTTATTACGTGGAGTAATTGACGAAGCCGGTTCACAAGAAGGATTAGATGGACGTATTCGTTCACTAGGTCATAAGCATGACTTAATATTCGTTAAAGATGAAATCGGTGAGTTAATGCAACAAGCCGCAAGTGGAAATCAAGCGAAGATGGGATTGTTTTCATATATTCTAAAAATGTACACAAAATCAAATGGAGTTTCAAATGAACGCGCACTTGCAAAGAAAAAAGGAGAAGAAGAATCTGAAGTATTATATGCACCTCATTTTCTTGTTTCCGCAGCCACTACTCCTAGTCTTATTCTGGATGGTCTTAGTGCCAACTTCGTTTCTACTGGCCTCATGTCTAGACTTATGTTATTCAATGCAGATTCGTATAGTGAGAAAAGATTAAGGAAAATCAAGGAATTAAAATTATCCAAGAAGATAAGAGAACATCTAAAGGAGATAATTAGTACGAAAACAATGACTAATTCGGATACATATAGTATGCCATCGGCTAGACTATATAATCCAAAGATTGTTGAGTTTCCTGAAGATGTCATCGAATATTGTTTTAGTGAAGCTTGCCGTGATGATGAAAGAACAGGTGAGTTAAAAGCGATATGGAATAGGAGAGTTCCAAACGCAAAGAAATACGCAATGATTGAAGCTATTGCAGAAAATCCAAGTGAACCTATCGTAACTATGCAGATAATGAAAAGAAGCATGATATTCGTTGAAAACTCATGTGAGTATACGATTAATCTATTTACGAATTCAGTTGGAGAACATGCAGAAGATATCGCAGGTAAAGATATCGTTAGGATTTTAAAGAAATACGAGAAAAATGGAAAATATGTATCTAGAAGGATTATCATGAATTCAAGAAAGGTTAAGAAGTTATCGAGTATTCAAAGAGACAGTGTCATCAAGGGCTTGGTAAAAGATGGGATAATTGAAGAAGCAAAAGTCGATACTGGTGGTCGAGGAAACAATGCTAAACACCTATATAGGGTGCTGTAGAAATGGCAAAATCAATGAATTCCGTATTTATTTTAAATTTGTACCGATTGTGTATTCGCGCTAATCGATATATAGAGCAAGGGTTTCAGGGCTTTTCGATAAAAAATTACAAGGAGTACACCCCCCACAAGCAAACACAAAAACAAAAACAAAAATGGAAAAGTAGAAAAGTAGTAGTATTATTATATATATATTTATTGTATTTATTTAAAAGAAACCGCATAGCTGCTATACTTTGGGCTGCATACACGGCTTGTATTCATGTGTACTTCTGTATACAGCTAAAGAGGGTAACAAAATGAGTTTAGAAGATTATTTCCCAACTGATTTCGCAAAAGAAATTGGAAAAAAAGAAAGACTTTATCCGTTGAAAGACCTTTATGAATATGAAGGTGAAAAACTGAATAGGATGAACGCACGGCACATGAGAATGAAACAATTCCAGCAAATCTGTGCCTTGGGAACTTATGAGGAAGCTATCATAATTTATAGAAATACTAAGCTTGATAAAGAGCAAAAGATTATTTTGAAATTAATAGCTGAAACCACTCCATTGCAGATGCAGGGTATAACTATCCAGTCAATGGTTGAAATAATCAAAGATAAACAAGGTCATAAAGATTATGCGAAAATACTTGATTTAATGATGGAAATCACAGGGAAGAAAGGAATAGAAGAAAAAGGCGGTGCCGGAGTTTCATTTGAGGCATTAGTTATAAATACAACAAAACGAAAAACTGGAGGATAAATGAAATTTCTAAACGTTGAAATAGAAGTAGACACTTTTATTAATATCTCAAATTTGTTCTGGCACGGAAACATGGAAAAAAAGGAAATGAAAATTTCAGGTGTAGAGCAAGGTTTCAAAATGGGTCTTTTTGAGAGAACAAAAAAAGAAGGTGTTAAGCCGATAGCATTGTCTGAAAAGGGATATGTCATGGCTCGTGCTCATTTCTATATTGAAAGAACATCATTGCTTGAACTAGAGAAGGCATTGTTCGAAGCCCAAACTTGGGTCCAAGATAAAGAACTTGATTCAGGTAGTGATAAATATAACGCTAATAGATATGAGGATGAAAAAGATGGGTAGACTATGCGGTATGGATTGTAATGGGACTCCATGTGTAAATGTTGGAACTCCTGGAAATATTGACTATGGTAAAGAACCTCGCGAAACAGTTAGATTAACATTAGAAGAAATGCGTGATAAATTAAATGATGAAGATTTCAAACGTGAAATGTTATCTGAACAAAAACCTACGTTGTATCCTTATGAGTAAAATGGCAAGAAACAAGGGTGCGAATGGTGAAAGGGAATTCTGTAAATGGTTATTTGATCATTTCAATATACCTATGCCAACAAGGAACTTAGAACAAGTGCGTTCAGGCGGCACGGACATAATGGATGTAGAACCATTTTACATTGAAGTTAAAAGATGTGAATCACTTAATTTAGATTCATGGTGGCATCAAGTTAATCGTGCTGCTAAGAAGTCACATGATGAAAATATAATTCCTGTGGTCGCATTTCGTCAAAACAGAAAACCTTGGGAGTTCCTTATAGGCGCGAAACATATAGGAATTAAACGCGGCTTTATAAGATTGGATAGTAGAATATTTATCAAGTGGGCTATTGATAAAATCGATATGTGATTTTACTATGACCTAGTTATATGGTATAGTTGCCTAAAATTATGAGACAACTATGCCAGAGATAACATTAACAGACCCTCAGTCAGACTTTTTCCATGCTACGGAAAGATATGTCGCTGCGGTTGCAGGATTCGGTTCTGGAAAAACTCAAGCTGCTGTTTCAAGAATTATTGCGACTAAGCTGAAATATCCAACTGTTGACGTTGCATACTTAGCTCCATCATATTCATTGATTGGAGATATATTCTTTCCTTATATACATGAAGTTTTGACTGATATGAGAATACCATTCAAAATTCAAAAACAATCCAAAAATATTTTTATTCAAGGTTATGGTAAAATCATTTGCCGAACAATGAATAGACCAGAAATGATAATCGGTTGGCAAGCAGGTGATGCATTCTTAGATGAATTTGATGTGCTACCAACTGATAAAGCAATCCAAGTGATAAATAAATTATCAGCACGGTTGCGTCAAAAGTTTCCAGACGGGAAGAAGAATCAAAGATTCATTACAACAACTCCAGAGGGCTTTAAAGCCACCTATAAGTTTTTTAAAAAAGAGCCTTTACCCGATTCTCGTCTGGTTCAAATGTCAACGTATTCAAACCCACATCTACCAGATGATTATATTCAAGGTTTATTAGACTTATATCCAGAACAATTGATTAAGGCTTATTTGAATGGGGAATTCGTTAATTTAGTATCGGGTGCTGTTTACTACGCATTCGATAGAAAGGAATCACATACTAATAGGGAAATTAAAAAAGGTGAACCGTTACATATTGGAATGGATTTCAATGTTGGAAAAATGTCTGCGGTTACATACGCTGACGGTCTTAATATTGTTGATGAGCTCATTGGGTTTTATGATACTCCTGATATTATTGAAGCTATTAAAGACCGTTATGATGGTCATCGTATAGTTGTCTATCCTGATGCTGCTGGAAATAGTAGAAATACTACCGGAGCAACAACAAGTGACCATAAACTTTTAAGACTAGCAGGATTTGAAGTTCGTTCTCTTAGGAAAAATCCATTAATTAAAGAACGTGTTCAATCAGTTAATGCCGTGTTGTTATCTGGTGAAATGAAAATTAATACCAAGAAAGCTCCACAAACCACGGAAGCATTGGAACAACAAATTTATAAGAACGGTATGCCAGATAAATCACAGGATATTGACCATCCTGTTGATGCAGTTGGTTATCGCGTATGCAAGACTCATTTAATCTCTAGACCTCGTTTAGACTATAGTAAGGTAGCATAATGAAAAAAGATTCTATATACAGAAAGATGACTGCATTCGTTGGTGATAGCCTGCAAAATGTTCTAACTGGAATGGGAATAGAGGGAATGGATAAATCTGCATCCTCTCATTTTGTTGAAACAAGAATGGAATATCCAGAACTTGAAGCTGCATACAGTAGTGATTGGTTAAGTGGAAAGGTTATTGACTTACCTCCTTATGACATGACCCGTTCATGGAGAACAATGACTGGTGACATGTCTCCTGAAAAGAAAGAATCTTTTTTAGAAGCTGAGGAAATATTGAAGCTCAGTGAAAAAATTAAAGAGGCTATGCAATGGGCTCGTCTATACGGAGGCTCAGGTCTTATATTAAATGTTGAAGACGGACTTGAACCTTGGAAACCTCTTGTATTAGAAAATATTAAAGCAGGTTCTTTGAAATCTATCGTTGTGATGGACAGACAATTTTTACATTTAGGAATTGTTGACCATAATCCATTGAGTGATAATTACGGTTATCCAGAAACATATAGAATTTCTCAAACTTCTTTGCAAGTACACCATACAAGAGTAATACGTTTTGAAGGTGTAGCACTACCATTACAATCCCGTAGACAGAACCAATATTGGGGTAAGAGTATTTTAGAACGTGTGTATACAGCACTTGTGAGGGCGGCAGAAGTACAAGAAAACATTGGCTCATTGTTGCATGAAGCTACAATTGATATTATTAAGATACCAGAATTAATGAGCTTAATAAGTTCTCCTGATACAGAAAAAGAATTGCAGAAACGATTCGGTGTAGCGAAATTACAGAAGTCTGTTAATCGTATGTTGCTAATGGATGCAGAAGAAGAATATGAACAACATCAACAATCGTTTGCAGGTCTACATGAAATATTAGAAAAAATGTTGAACATTGTTGCCGGTGCAGCGGATATTCCGATTACTCGTTTATTCGGTCAAAGTCCTGGAGGCATGAACAGCACGGGTGAAAGTGATTTAAGAAATTACTATGACAATTTAGCCTCACAACAAAATACTGATTTAAGTCCTAAGATGAAAAGATTGGACTCGATTATATATGCAAGTCTATTCGGTAAACCACCAGAGAAAGACGAATTATCTTTTACGTGGAATCCATTGTGGCAAATGACTGAGGAAGAACAAGCTAATTTAGAAAATGTTAAAGCAGACCGTGACTTGAAATACATGGATGCAAATGTAATTAATGAAATTATGATTGCTACCGAGCTAATGGAAAGCGGAACTTATTCCACTATTGACGCTAAGTATCTAAAGGAGCTAGAAAAAACTATTGATGAAATGGAAGAAGAACAAGAAGAACAATTTGGAAATGACGGTGACGGTGACGAAGAAGATAATGATAAATCTGAAGAATCATCTGATGAAGAAGATAACAACAATAAAGAAGAGGATGAATAAATGAAATATTTATTAAATTACACAATGATGGGTATCAGTATTTTTCTTATATCGCTTATGATGGTTAGTCTGGCATATTCGAGCGAACGTGAATATGAACATAAAAAACATTATCGGCATAGTTATCCAGTGGTTGAATATGTTGCTGAAAAAGTAGAGCCATTAATGCCAATGGTTCAGCATCAGTTTAATCCCGATAGTAAAAAATATCAATTGTCTATTGGAATGGCTACTGCTGATTTCCAAGGTAATACTGCATTAGGAATTTCAATGGGAAAACGAATATGTAATGCGGAATGTGAGTCGGCCTTCTGGCACGGAAGTCTAAATTCAAATGGTTCCCAAACTAGTGGTGGAATAGGAGTAACGTTCTCATGGGATTAAGCGTTTTATTAAGTTTGTTTCCTAAGCTTTTCCTTGACATGTTCGCTAAAGCTAACTTCAAGATGAAAGTTTTAATGCTAATAATATTAATGATAATTGTGGTTTCATCTACAGGTTATCTTTTAACAAAGGAAGAAGAAAATGAAATTAAATGTGTTAAGTGTCCTAGTGCTTTTATTTATACTCCAGCTGACGGGTTGCTCCACGTGCCCGATTCCCACTCCAGTGGTAAAAGAAAAGGTGGTCATTAAATATGTTACCAAAATCGTAAAGATTAAAAGTAAACATCTTAATTTGAACTATCCTACTGTTCCATCTGGTAAAGGGTGCAACGAATTAAAAGATAGTTTTGAACAATGTTATAAAATAATTAAGGAGCATAATCATGCAAATTAAAGATGGAAAGTTAGTAATTGGAGATGCCCCTGAGAATCAGGAAAGGATAGATTCTGGTAACAAGGCGTATCTAAAGCAATTGACAAGGGCAAATAAATTTTTAGATCAGGCTGAGTCTCAGTTTCAAGCCAATCTAGGAAGAGCTTCTAAAGAATATTCTGGCAGAGCTAGAAAAATACTTGCCGACTTGAAAAGAATTATTGGTAAAGCTGAAATTCTTGAAATGGACATTAAGGACGACGTACATTTCTAATGAAAATTTCTAAAGCACAAGCAAAAAGAATTCAGGAGTCGCGTAAGAAGATGACGCGCAAGAAGGATGAGTTTGTGCTTGAAGAAGTTGAGCCAACTACACGGCAAGAAATTCGTTATCGTAAATCTATATTCAGCGCTATTGATAAAACTAAAGATGCAGTATTGCAATTGTATAATAGCAATGAAGATTTGAATTATATTTCTAATAACTTGGAACCATTATTTGAAAGAATGGACTGGTGGGGTGATTTGAAAATTGCAGCAGAAAAAAGTGTTCATGCAATGAACAATTATCACCAACAAGAATATTATGAAACGGTAACGAGTAGCATAGGAATAAATGTAGCAGGTTTCATCAACGAACAAGGACTAGGCGGTATACTGGAAAGCATGGTCGAAGATAATGTAAATCAAATTACAAATATCTCTGCTAATGCTCAAAAGCGAATGGCTGAGCTGATTAATAAGAATATCATTGGTCAGAACTCTAGGTCACCGAGTTTAGAAAAACAGATAAGAGAAATATTTAATAAGACCAGTAAGAACGAAGCAAAGAAAATTGCAAGAGACCAGACACAACGAACTATTGGAAGCCTGAATCGTTTTCGTCAAGAGGCTACTGGCATAAAGAAATATGTATGGATAACTTCTCAGGATAACCGTGTGCGTAGTAATAAGGGTCACAATCATAAAATCATGCACGGATTAGAAGTCGATTGGAGTACAGGAAAAATATTAAAAACATCTTTAAGTGTAAGAAGAGGTGTTGCAGGGAAAAATGTACGGAATGTAGCAGGCGGACATGTTAATCAAGAATATCAATGTCGCTGTGTAGCAAAACCAATACTGGAGATATAGCATGGAACATGATAGATTCGATTCAAATCCAAATAGTTATCCAGAAGAAGCTTCTCCCGTAATATTTTTAACCTCTGGAATATTTTCTTTTCCAGATTTTTAAACAAACTCATTAACTAACCTAGAGGAATAAAAAATGAGATTATCTAAAGCAGCACGAACAACCAAAGCAACTTCTTTACTTGCTTCAAAAAACTTAGGAACAATTGAACTTTATGATGGTTCACCTCCCGCTACTGTTGACACAGCACTTGGAGCTCAAGTTAAAATTGCATCATTCGCACTTCCAACCCCTGCAGGAACTATCACCAATGGAGTTTTTACTGCCGCAGCAATTACTTCTATAACTGCCGTAGCTGGTGGAACAGTTTCTTGGTATCGTCAAGTTGACCCTGATACTACTACTGTTATGCAAGATGGTTCAGTTACGGCTTCTGGTGGTGGTGGTGATATGATTATTGATAACGTGAATGTTGTTAATGGTCAAACAATCAACATGATTTCTTGGACAGAAACTGAAGGCAATCCTGATTAGAAATGTTAGTAATTTCTGCATATCGTGCTGAATATAATTCCACTGGCATAGTTGTCGGTGGAATTTTAAATGGGAAATTGTAATGGCAGCACCATTAATAACAGCAGCATCGGTAATCGTCTTAAATGGTTTCGGTACTACGACAGGGACGCTTGCTGTTCCATTATCTGTATCTGGAAATGATCGCGTTTTAGCTATCGTCGGGCTTGTTAAAGATAATTCAGCAACAGCAGCGGATGTTAGCACTATAACGGTTGACAGTTCCGGCGTTAATAGAACTATCGGGTCTGGTGTGACTCTTCAAGGCTCACGACAACTAGCGCAAGAGGGAGATTTCTCAAGTCAATGTGTAGTTTATTTTTGCCTAGAACCAGACCTACCAACTAGCGCAGGAACTTACAATGTCGATATCGCGCTGGACTCGGCGGCGCAGTATAACATGTGGTTGTGTTTTGAAGTAACCGGATGTCCGAAGCAAGCATATGACGCAATAGTTCAAAATTTAAGTACTGTCGACGTGTCAGCAGGTACGCCATTTAGTGATTCAATAACACCCGTGGACGACGACTGTTTAATTGTTGATATGTGGACAACTAGTCACAGCGCACAACCAACTTATACAACTAGTCAAACCTTTTTAGCGCAAGCAAGAAATACTAACGGTGCTTTTATTGCGAGTCAATTTACTCAAGTTGGTGCGGCAACTGCGAAAACAATGACAGAAGAAAGTTCAACGCTGCATCAGCGTAGAGCGTGGAATTTAATTAGTTTTAGTGGAGTCGCATTAGGAGCAGGAATAGACACTTCCATAGTCGTTGTCCTTGATGATACTGTGGTTGCAATAGCAACGGACATAGAAGAAGATGTAAATTTAGATATTACATTGGAAGATACAGCAACTTCAATTCAAACTTCTCTAGAAGAAGACTTATCAATTTCCGTGGTTTTGGCAAACACCACGGTCAGCATAATCGTTTCAGAAGAACAGGCCGTTGTATTAGAACTGGTTCTTGAAAATACCGTTACTTCTATAGAAACTGACATAGAAGAAGAAATTAATTTAAATTTAACGCTTGATGATACTGTAGTTTCTATAAATGCAGGAGTTGAAAGTGAAGTTTCAATTTCTGTTAATCTAGACGATACTGTTTCTGCTTTAAGTGTGGCACTTGAGCTTGACACTTCAATTTCAATTGCACTGGAAGATGCTATTACTGATATTCAGGTTGCATCCGTTTTAGAATATGATGTGAATTTAGACATTGTTCTTGATGATACAGTTACTAGTATCAATACCAGTACGATTCAAGATGTAAATCTAAATCTAGTTCTACAAGATACAATTACGAATATTGTTGTTAGCGAAGTTGAAGCCGTAGTATTAGACCTGTTACTAGAGGACACTACAGTAGCCATACAGGCACAAAATATTATTAACGTAAATAGTAATGTTACGTTAGATGATAGTGTCACGAGTATAATAACAAGCTTAGATAGCGTTGGAGCAGTCTCACTAAATACAGTGTTGGAAGATACAGTTCCGGCCATTGTTGCTACTGTAGAAATTGACTTGAATATTTCTTTAAGTTTAGAAGATACTCAAATTAATTTAATTGTTTCTGGAGTTATTTTAACAGATGGTTCGTTTACTAGATATGTTTCTGGTAAAAGCGTATTTACGAAAATAGTCAAAGGAAGTAGTTCCTTTACAAAAGAGGTAGCAGCATGATTTGCGAAATTTTAGAAATGGTAATTGGAGAAAAGACTATATTAGAATTTGAACATTCCAAATACTTAGCAGATGGAGATTCCCTAACAGGAGCTCCAACAGTTGTGGAAAGCTCAGGTGGTTCTATAATTTCATTAGGAGCACCAAATATTTCAGGTACAAAGGTTCTAGTTTTAGTTACGGCTATAGCCTCTGGAAAATCAAGTGTCACCTGCACGGCCGACACTACATTGGGGGCATTGTCTATCGATGACCAAGATGTTTTTGTTGAATAGGAAACCTTGAATTTAAGGTAGAGGAAGGAAAATTAAAAATTATTTTTTGGAGAAAACACATGTCGATTGAAACCGACTTTAATTTAATAAAATGGGCATGGACACTGGTTATGATTCCGGTGACATGGATATATGCACATACAACAATAACAAGAAAGAAAGTTGATGAAGCACAAATTGAAATAAGTAAGAAATTATCAAGAGAAGAAGTTGAGGGTATAATTGACAGGTCACTAAAACCTATACATGAAAAGTTAACTTCTATAGACAATAATGTTGAATATATGAGGAGGGCAGAAAAATGAAATTAGGTCATAAGCAAGAACTATTTTCTAGGCTAGTATTCACAATGCTAATACCATTCATTTACTCAAGAGGATTTCAAATAAGAATGGGAGATTCATTCCGTGATGAAAGAGTACATGGTAAGTATGGTGAGAAGGTTGGATACTCTTCTAGTCTTTCAAATCACAAGTTGAAGTTGGCTACAGATTTAAATTTGACCCTTGATGGTGTCTACCAAACAAGCACGGAGGATCACGCTGAAATTGGGGAATACTGGATTGGTCTCCATGATCTATGCAGGTGGGGTGGTTCTAATGGGAACAAGGACGGAAATCATTATTCTTTAGAACATAATGGGAGGTGGTAAATGAGTTTTTTCGGTGATCTATTTTCAAGTGGTGCGACTAGCTTAGTTAGTAGCATAGGCAGTGCAATTGACAATAATGTGACAAGCGATGAAGAAAGACTAATATTAAGGAATGAATTAAAAAAGATTGAATCTGAATTTAGGTTGAAATTTAAAGAATTAGAATTAAGGGCTGAAGCTGAAATAACAAAGAGGCAAAGTATTGACATGGCCTCAGATTCTTGGTTATCTAAGAATATACGCCCACTCTCATTTATCTATATGCTTTCCATGACAACTCTATTTACTTTTACGGATGGTAATTTGGGAGGATTCACAGTTAAAGAAGGATGGGTTCAATTATGGACGACACTAACAGTGGCATTCGCAGTTTTCTATGCAGGTGGAAGGTCAATTGAAAAATATAAGAGTATCGCAGTAAAGAAGCAAAGTCTAGATGCATACGAAGATTGATTTGTAATATTGATTAATCTGTGTTATAATTGGCAAAAATAAGGTGTCATATAATGAAGTATATTTTCCTAGACGTAAATTTGCAAATTTGCGATAAAAGTTTTAAGAAAACACCTCAAGGCTATCTTCTGCTACAAGGAATTATCTCTCGTTCTGGGAAGCAAGATTACCTTGCAGGTGAGCTCGGCCTAACGGATAGAATGCCTAATGAAATAATAACACTTGATAGACCAATTTCAGAGGTTACGGATTCCATTTCTGTGAGTAGCTTCCTTAACATGCCAGTAACAAATGAGCATCCGGTAGGTCAAAAGGTTACTCCAGAAAATTTCTCTAAATACAGCAAGGGTTCAGTAACTGATGCGGAACCAACAGATTCCGGTCACGTTAAATGTGAAATTATCGTTTATGATTCAATATTGATAAAAGAAATTGAAGATGGGAAAACAGAATTGTCAGCAGGTTATACCGCTGAGCTAGAATTTTCAGATGATGGCAAAACCGCCATTCAACGGAAAATACGAGGTAATCACGTTGCCTTTGTCGACGCTGCACGATGTGGTAAAGAGTGTAGCATTTTTGATAACAAGCCTAAGGAGAATATTACTATGGCAAAGCTAAACATTGATGGCGTGGAATACGAGGTATCAGATTCCGTTGCACCAATTATTAACAAGACTGTTAAGAAATTAGAAAGTACCGAAAAGGCACTTACTGATTCCAAAGCAGAAGTTTCCAAGCAAAAAGCTCTAACAGATGCGGCTGAAGAAAAAGCCAAAGAAGCTGAGAAAAAGCAAATGGAAGATGAAGAAGATGAAGAAGAAAAGGAAAAAAAGATTCAAGACGCAGTGAATGCTCGTCTTGGTACTTTAATTTCTGCTTCTAAATTCTTAAAAGACTATGACCCGACTGGTAAGTCTTTAACTGAAATCAAACGCGATGTTTTAACTGACGCAATTCCTGAACTTGACTTAACAGATAAAGATGAAATGTACATTGATACACGATTCCAAATCCTTGTTGAAGACCAAGACTTAAAGGGTTCTAGTAAACTTGAAAAAGGTTTAATGGACCACATGAGTAAGGACATTGTTGATGGTGATGGTGACATGGTTGCTAAAGCTCGTCAAGCAAAAATCGCTCGTAACAATGGAGGTGACAAATAATGGTTGCTCAATTAAGTTATACAAAAAATGTTCCTAGTAAATTAGCAGGTTTGATTTACGATATTGGTAACACTAATATCGATTCTTTCGCTGCTGAAGGTGTAGTTAATCATGGTCGTTTTGTTTCTCGTGGTTCAGACCCACAAGGACAATGTCTTGTTAATGGTGCTGCCGGTGCAATCGGTATTTCAATTCGTCATGCAAGTGAAAATGACTATAAACCTGCCAATGCAGTTGAAGCTGGAAAATACGAAGATGAAGAAACTGTGGCAGTTCTTCGTGAAGGTTACATCTGGGCTGAATTTGATGCAGCAGGCGGAACTTTAGATGCAGCGGTTACAATCAATGCTTCTGGTCAAGTTGTTGCAGCAGGAACAGGAACAGCAGTAACAGGTCTTGCAGCATACATTGAAAAACCTGCATCTGACGCTTTGTTGGAAGGTGCATCTCCAATCTATGTTGGTTTAATTCGCATAAGTGCTAAATAAGGAGTAACTTAAATGCAAAATATTACAATTTTAGATAGCTCCTCACAAGCGTTCTTTGCTCGTCAATTAGAACATGTGAAAGCTAAATCATACGACGTTAAACATGCCGACTTGGTAGCACGTCAACTTTTTCCAGTAACAGGTGAAGCAGGTCCAGCAGTTGACACAATCACTTACACTACTTACGACATGGTTGGTTCAGCTAAGATTATCAGTCACTATGCTGATGATTTACCACGGGCTGATATCTATGGTAAAGAAACTACCATTCCAGTTCGTTCAGTTGGTTCTAGTTTCGGTTATAATCGTAACGAAATTCTTCAAGCTCAGTTAGTTGGAAATTCATTAGACCAACGTCGAGCAAATGCTGTTCAACGAGCATGGGAAGAAGTTGTAGATGATATCGCATGGAACGGTTCAGCTAAAGATGGTTTACTAGGAATTTTAACTCATCCTAATGTTCCAACTTTTGCATCAACAACTGGTACGGGTTGGATTGCCGCAACTCCTGATGAAATCATTGCTGATTGTAATGCCCTTGTTTCTCAAATGGCTGTTGCAACAAAAATGAAAGAAGTTCCAGATACATTGATTCTGCCTATTGCTGAATACAATCACATCAATGGAACACCACGGGCATCAAATAGTGACACTACTATCATGCAATTCATTCTTCAAAATGTTGAGGGTATCAACACAATTAAGAAGGTAAATGAATTAACTGGTAGTGGTTTACTTTACTCTAACAATGCTGATAAACTTGAACTTGAAATTCCTAAAGAACTAGAGTTCCTTCCTCCTCAAGAACGTGGTTTAGAATTAATCGTTCCTGCATGGGGTAAAACAGCAGGCGTGAATGTCTACTATCCATTGTCTTTACTTAAAATTTCTGGTATATAAGGAGAACATTAAAATGCCTATGGTATTAAATAAAACTCAGGCAATGTTGAGTATCACATGTCATAAACGTGTTATCAATTTTGTTCCTGGAATAATGCAAGTTGTTGAGAAGTCAGACCTTGACCATCTTAAGAAACATCGTGTATTTGCAGAATGGTGTGATAACGAATCTTTAGTTATTGGTGCTAAAGCCAAAAAAGGCGATGCAACAAAAGAAATTAAAGATGATAGTGACGACAAAAAAGACGATGACGAACCTACTGAATAAGTAATATAGTAGTTAGTTAATTAGCAAAAAGGTATTAACACATGGCAATAGATTTTCCAACATTCAAAGCTCTTTATCCAGAACTTGTTTCTTGCGGTGACGGAAACGAAGTCGCAATACAAGCTTGTATTGATGAAAGCATTGCAATATTGGGAGCTCCGCCATGTGTTAATCTTGCTCAAAATATGACATTGGCAATGTCCGCGCATTGTGTCGCAAAGTCTGGGGCTAATCCAGAAGGAATGGACGATTCATCAGGTCCAATAACGAATGCTTCGGTAGGTTCAGTTTCTGTAACTTATCAAATGAGTGAGGCTGCACAAAAAGGCGGTTCACTAAAAGATTATTATAATAGTACTCAGTATGGTAGAAAGTTCTTAGTGCTACAAAAATATTGTCGTGGTGGTGCGGCTATGGTTACTCCATAATGGCAGGTGACATGAAAAAATTTGAGAAAAAGCTAGAAGATGCTGTTTCTCAATATGCGAAGTTAGGTGGACTAGCAGTTGAAATTGGATTACCTAGCGATAGAATACATAATCCATCTGGACTACCACTTTCAGAATTAGGTGCAATACATGAATTCGGTTTAAATGAAATACCTGAACGTAGCTTTTTAAGAGGTGCTGTTCAAAATGGTGCAGATGAAATTAAAAAGAACTTTGAAATACTTGCAAAGAAATCACTGAATGGTGAAGAAGCTAAAGCACTAATGGAGCAGTTTGCATTATTTGGAAAAGGTTTAGTGCAAGAATATATTGCAGGAGGAGCCTCCAATTTTACTCCTCTTGATAGACCACGGAAAGATGGTAGTAGTAATCCATTGAATGACACCGGAGCACTGAAGCAAGGAATTGAGGGAGTAGTGGTAAGTGATTAAAGTTAAAGTTCCTAGTGCTTTTATGAAAAGTGTTATACTAAACAGATTTAAAGAAGGTTCTTATGTTAATGGAGATTGGATTGATGGTGGTTCTACTTCAAGCCAAATTAGAGCAAGCGTACAGCCTGTTCCATCTTCTCAATATAGATTGCTACCGGAAGGCGATAGTCCTGCTAAGTTTAGACAAATTTATACTAACATTGAATTGCAAATGCCTAGTGAAAAAATTAAGCCTGATGAAATAACAGATGGCTCTAAAAGATATAGATTAACTGATTTTGATAACTGGAGTGGTAACGGCCACACAGCAGGATTGTTTAGAGAAATTGAAAAATGACAATTGATGAATTGCAAACCCTGATGAGAGATACGGTAAATAGTTTAATAACTATATCCGATGTTATTAATCATCATCCTAATGGTCCTCGTGCCTCAGGAGAATTTGCTTCTATTCATGTTGGTCCATTAAGAAAAATTGGCACAATAGATAAAAAAATATCTACTAATGTAAATGATTTAGATTTTAAGACAGTTAAATTATATGAAGCGATGATTTCATTTAATTTTTTCCGTGGTGATGCTTTAGGTAATGCGGCTATAGTTGCAGGTTCTTTATATGACCAACATGTAACAGATAGATTTAGTGCAGCAGGAGCAGGACTAACAAGAATTTCTGATGTTAGAGAACTATCAGAAGTATTTGATGCAAGTCATGAAGAACGTAGTCAGTTTGATGCCTTTGTGCAATTTGAATTAACTTCAGCGGTTGAATCAATAACTGGAATTGATACAATAAATATAAATGGAACTGTTGATAATTCCGAAGAAATAGTTGAACAAATTACAATAACCGTAGGAGGTTAAGAAATGACTTTACCAATTTCAAGTATAGTAACAGTGAATGTTTCTGTTGCTCCATCAGTTCCGGCTAAACAAGGGTTCGGCACGGCTGCATTCGTAACTAAAGAAAATCTACTTTCAGGTTCACAGTCTAGTGATAGAATATTATTTTATTCAACGGTTGCGGAAGTTGATGCAGACTGGGGTTCGTCTAGCGATGTTAGCAAGGCCGCGACTTCGTATTTCAGTCAAAGTCCTTCTCCAACTTTATTCGCTGTAATCGCAAATTATGATGCAGGATTCCAAGGTACTCTTACTGGTGTTACTGCTCAATCAGCAGTAGCTCAATGGAATGGAATAACAACTGGAAGTTTCGCTATAACAATGAACAGCGTTACCGCCGATGTTCTTCTACTTGATTTTTCTGGTGCTGCCGACATGGACGCTGTAGCTGCCCTAATTGAAACAGGAATTCAAAATGCCGATGCGGCATGGACTTCCGCAACTTGTATATGGAATGTAGACCATATTGAAATTGGAAATGCTTTAGTTGGTGGTAACATTACGGCAACATCACAAGCCGCTTCAGGTGTAGATATATCTATAACTCACATGTTTACAGATGTTTCCATAAGTGGTGTGAAAGTTGTTGCAGGAGTTCCAGTAGAGACTGTACCAGATTCATTATCCGCTGCAGAATTTGCAAGTTCAAATTGGTATGGTGTTTTAATTCAATCACTACATTTTGACACACAAGTTCAACTTGATGTTGCTGCATGGGCTGAGGCAAGAGTTAAATTGTTTTCAACAACTTCCCATAATCCTAATTCACTTGTTCTTGGAAATATTGACAACAATATATATAAGCTCAGTAATTCAAATTATCAAAGAACCACGGCTATCTTTTCTTCCGTAACAGAAGAATATCCAGATGCTGCGGTATTAGGTAAAGCTTTCACAGTTAATTTTGATTCTCCTAATAGTGTTATAACATTAAAATTCAAACCACTTGCAGGTATTTCAACTGAAAATTTAACTACCTCTCAAAAAAGTGCGCTTGATGAAAAACGTGGTAATGCTCTAACATCAATTGCAGGAACTTCAATGTTGGCGGAAAGCTTCATGAGTTCTCAATTATTTTTTGACGAACGACACAGCATTGATTGGCTAGTTGGTGAAATTGAATCTAATGTATTTGGTTATTTAATTACACGACCAACTAAAATTCCGTTGACCGATGCCGGTGCATCTTCAATTGAGCAACAATTAATCCGTGCTCTGGATGCTGCCAATAGTAACGGCATGATTGGAACAGGCACTACTAGCGGAGGAGTATTTTTAGGTAATGGATATATTACTTCCGTGCAAAAAGTTGCTGACATGAATCCAGTAGACAAAGGAAATCGTATTGCTCCTGCAATCGCATTTACCGCATTGTTAGCAGGTGCGGTTCACTTTATTCAAATTGATGGCGTAGTTGAGCGCTAGGAGAAAAATAATGAAAGCATATAGTTTTAGTAATGTAATAATGCTAGTTCAAGGTCAGGAAATTACTGGTTGGCCGGAAGGTGACGATGTTATTATGTGTGAACGATTTGAAGATAGTGGTCAACATCTTATTGGTGTTGATGGAAAAATGACATTATCTATTTCAAATGACCGTTCTGGTTCAATAACATTTAAGTTAATGCAAACTTCTGAAAGTAATGCCTTGCTAACAGCACTAATTACTTCTCAAGAAAATGGTGCATTCGTTCCGGTGTTTGTTCAGATTAAAAATACTCAGGGCGGCGAATTAATTTCCGGTACTCAGGGTTATATTACAAAACCTTCTAAATTATCATTCGGTCAAAATGCAAATGAAAACGAATGGATTATCACTGTAGAACGACTAGACATATTAAACATAGGAACAGCGGAGTTATAACATGAGTTGCGAAACATTCACCACGGAAATTAATGGTAGTCATTATGCCTATACTCAATTGCCTGCAACGAAGTCTTTAAAATTAAAGTTTCGTTTAGCTAAAATTATTGGTGGAGCACTAACTGAAATCATGCCTGCCATGGGTAAAGACAAAACTTCTGAAAAGCAATTAGCCGCATTTGGAAATGTAATGAAAAAGGTTTTTACAGACAATGACCCTGACCAAGTTGTTGACTTAATAGTTCGGATTTTTGTTCCTGCTTTTCGTGGTACTGGTGATGAAGCCGAACGAGTTGACATGGACAAGCACTTTACAAATCACATGGGTGAAATGTATGAAGTTTTATTCTGGATATTAAAGTGTGAATTTGGAAATTTTATAGAAGGGTTCATCGAAGAACTGTAGGCGGTGAACCTGTAAAAAATAATATAGATAGGATTACACCAAACATTGACCTATTTATATGGAGACCAATATTAAGTGAACCACAGTTATGCACATATAAAGAACTACAAGATGGAACTTATGATATATGTGACCTTTACGATATGCATGAAGCATTGGACTTAATAATAGAAATTAGGAAAACAGATGATACTTGATAAATTTTTCGTTAAGCTTGGTTATGAATATGACAAAGAAAAAATGGAGAAATTCAATAAAGGTGTTAAGTCAACTTTAGGGTTCATGAAAAAACTCGCCATTGCTGCAATCGGCTTAGCAACTTCTATGGGGATAATGTATTCTAAATTTGCTAACAAAGTACTTGCACAAAAAAGATTAGGTCAACAATTTAATACAACAAGAGAAGAACTTGAAGGTATAAATCGAGCGGCCAATGAGCTGACCGGTTCTCGCTCTGGAGCAAATAGACTTTTAGACATGCTTAGTGATTTACGAGCACGGAAAGAAGCAGGATTAATTTCAGAGCAAGACCTTGAAACCTTTTCAAGATTACGATTAAGTCTTGGAGACTTAATAAATAAATCTTTACCTGATAGAATACTAGCAGTATCAAAAGCGATACAGGCACAAGGCAAAAGGGAACAGCGCCGAACATTTGTAAGAGGTGGCTTTGATGCTGAAGCTCAAAATTTTGTATTGGGTCTTACTGCTGCTCTGTTAAAAAAAATAACACCTGAAAAATTTAACACTAAAAATATAGAAAAATTAAATAATATATTTTCAAGAATGGCAGACACTTTTGGTGACGATTTCTTAAAGAATATTGAACCGTTAGTTGAAAAAATGATACCTGTATTTGAAGACCTGCTCTCTGTAATTCCTAAGTTAACTAAAAGCTTTACGAAACTATTGACTACAACATACGATTTTATTGAAAAAGAAATTGGTAAAAGAATATTCAATATTCAAAAGGAAGCTGAGTTTTTCTTCCAAAATCCATCTAGCGTTTTCGACCTAGGTCGTTCTAAAAAACTACAGGCGGCTGGAATCGGAATTAAAGATGCTGCAATAACTATTAATAATAATATCAATACGGCTAGCTCTTCACTTGTTAAGAGTCTGACCACCAATGAAATAGCAAAGAGTATAAACCAGTTAGTAAGACAATATCAAAATCCTGAGAAGAATTAAATGGCATTTGAAAACTTATTAATAAGAAAGAAAAGAAAAATTGGTGGTATCGCTATTGACGGTGTCATTGAGGAAACTACAAATAGAAGTGTGCGAATAACAGAACATCCAGTTGAAGACGCCACAACTATTTCTGACCATGTTATACGTGTTCCATTAGCATATATCATGGAAGGAGTTATAACAGATACTCCTCTAGCCACGGAAGCAATAACTGGAATTGTAGACTCTGTTTCTGGAGTATTTGGAAAGTCAGAGGAAAGTGGGCAAACTCGTTCGCAGCAAATATTTAGCGAGCTAGTTAAATTATTAGACGCAAGAGAAATAATTGAAATACAAGCTACATTGCAGCTATATAAAGATTTAGTTTTTGAATCTATTTCTGTAAAACAAGATAAAGATACATCTAGGTCGATTCATTTTACCGCTACATTTAAGCAAGTATTAATTGTTAAGTCTGCATCTACAGAAGTTGATGCAAGGAATATATCTAATGAAAAAGATAAAGCTGGACAAGGAGCTATAGTTGTAAAAGGCGAAGCTCCTGTTAGCCAAGCAAGCGATGCAGTGAACTTATCAATAACTAGTTCGTTAGGAAAATAAAATGGCTGAAATAATAAAATTAGATAAGGCCACTTCAATATATAATTTAAGAATAGGTGGCGAACAAATTGGATTAAGAATATATTATTCTAAAAATAAAGATAGATGGGCAATGGACATTTCAAATGCTAGGCTAGGTACAGAGTCTAATGGTATATTGATAAATACAGGCGAAGACCTTTTGTCCCAGTCTGGAAGAATAGGCCTAGAAGTTCTTATTGCAGTTAGCACACCAGAGCCATTGCTTGAAGCAACAATTGAAAACTTTTCTGAAAAAGTTATTTTAATATACATGACACTTGAAGAATTCAATAATTCATATTATGATGGTAATGCTATAATAAGGAAAAAGTGGTAGTGGAGAAAGGTTCTAAATTTAATCGTTTTATAAAAGTTAGTTTTAATGGAACTGAAGTTTCAATTACTGATTTAAAAATGGTGTTTAGAATACAAAGGTTCCATGGTGACACTCATCATACAATGGAACTTGACATATATAATCTAGGTAAAATAAAAAGTGAAAATAACTATTTGGAAATTGGAACAGTAATAACGCTTGAAGCAGGATATGAAGATTTTAATGGCGTTTTATTTATTGGAAAAATAAACAATACAAATGAATACCGTGATGGAACAGATTTTATAACTAGAATATATTGCAATGATGGAAGAGACTATAGCTCTAAAATGATTTCTTTTGGTTGGACAAGGTCAATAGCACTGAAAGATGTATTGAGCGATATTGCTAGCGCAGCAGGAATTCTAATTGTAAAGAATAATATAGAAATAAATAATATCAATGGCGGCTACACGGTACACGATACTTTTGATAATGTCATGAACACGCTTGCTGAGTCTTATAATTTTAATTGGTATATAATAAATGGTGATTTATTTTTATACGATGCAATAAAAGGAAATGATGAAAAAGAATTATTTGAAGTTAGTGCAGGTACAGGTCTTATAGAAACACCAGTTCTATTAACTAAAGGTGGTATAAGTGTTAAAATGCTAATGGAGCCTTCTATAAATAATGGTGATTTATTTGATGTTAAAAGTAAAGGATTAACACTGACACAACAAGGGTTGGAATACGCTACTAAATTTTCATTTGGACTGGGTCGTCAAAAGGTTTTATCAATGGCGCATACTGGTGATACTCATGGTGATGCATGGTACACGGAATTAATAGGACTTAGATTAAATTGAGCGCAGCAGACATATACACATTAGATGGATTGATTAAAACAATTATTGATTTTAATCTTCATAATTTGCACACTTCAATTCCGTGCGTTGTTGAAACATTCAATAACAATGGAACAGTAAATGCGACACCTGCCATTAAAAGAGTTTTGACTGAAGGTGATGAAGAAATTACATTGCCAACTTTATCTGACATACCTATAATTTATCCTAGTGTTGGTAAATACAGAATAACATTCCCCATAGAAAAAGGTGATGAAGGTATGCTAGTTTTTTCTGAAAGAGAAATTAACCAGTTTATTGAAAAGGGCGAAGTTACACGCCCATTAATGTATCGTAAACATAATATTTCTGATGCTGTATTTATACCGGCTTTAATTTCACAAGGAAAAAGAAACAATGTTCCTTCAAGTGAAGGTTTAGTTCTTGAAGAAATAGATGGTGGTGCTAAAATAGAATTAATAAATGGTAAAATAAACTTATATGGTTTCGTAAACATTGAAACAGTTCCGGGTTCAGGAGTGGCAGACATAGGATTGAACACTCACGTACACACTGGTCCTGGAACACCACCAATTAGCGGCGGAGGTCCACCTGCATAATGGCAATAGGATTTAAATTAGATGCATTAAGAAATGACATTATATATACTGATGGACAACTTGAAACTGTTGATAGAGATGATGAAATTTCTAGGAATGTTAAAACTAGATTATCAACTAGTTTAGGAGAATATTTTTTAGACGAGTCTTATGGATTCCCATATAATGAAATATTTGGCTCTCGTATATTTAGCCTTACAGATTTAGAAACAACTATAAAACAATTTATATTAGAAACAGAAGGAATATTAAACTTAACTAGATTTGAGCTTGATTTTGAACAGGGCAATGTAAGGAAATTAAAAGTTTCTTTTTCAGCTCAAACTATATATGGTTCTTTCTTAACACTAGAAGCAAATCCATTCGGGGCATAATATGTACGGTATAGATGACACAGGTTTTACAACTAAAAGACTTCCAGAAATTAAAGCGGACATGGAAGAATCTGTTCGCCAAGCTCTTGGAGCAGATGCAACTCTTTTACCCGATTCAATTGAAGGACAGATAATTGCAATCCTTTCAGAAATAGCTTCTGGACTATGGGAGGAATTACATGGAGCTTATGGTTCATTCAATCCTCTATTTGTTACTGGTCAGGCACTTGATAATTTAGTTTTCTTAAATGGACTTTCAAGATTGCCTGCATTGAAATCTAACACTTATGTTGACATAACAGGAACGGATGGAACCGTTATTCCGGCCGGCTCAATCATAAGACACAGCTCCACACAAGCTGAATTTTTAACTAGTGTAGCCGTTACAATAGGCACGGACTTTCCCACAGGGACAGCTCAGGCGCTTGTGAATGCAAGAAAGGAAGGTGCAATACTAGCAGCCGCAGGAACATTAACTGTTATTGGTTCACCTGTAAATGGTTGGGATACTGTTAATAATTCTGTCGACGTTGTTCAAGGTAGAAATACTGAAACAGATACAGAATTAAGAGCACGTAGAAACCGTTCTTTATTTATTGCAGGTAGTAGTTCTTTAGATGCCATTTTGTCAGAAATATCTAGGCTTGAAAGTGTAGTTCATTCTGGTGGTGTAGAAAACTTTTCAGATGTTACGGATGCAAATGGAGTTCCACCACATTCTTTTGAAGCAGTTGTTTCAGGTGGACTTGATAGCTCAATCGGTTCTGCAATATGGGATAAGAAGCCGGCAGGAATACAGGCATTCGGAACAACTACAGTTCAGGTTTTAGATATATTTGGAAACTCACATGATATTTCTTTTACAAGGCCAACTTCAATTCCAATATACTTCCGTGCTAATGTTACATTTCTAGGAGAGATTCCTGCAGATGCAAGCATAGTATTTACAGATTATCTTTTAAGATATATTTCTGGAGAACTTGTTTCAGGTGTTGATGTTAGTGTTGGAGACAATGTTGTAAATTCAAGACTATACACTCCATTGAATTTGGCGTACCCAAATCATACCATTAATAGTTTAGAAACAAGTATAGACAATGTCAACTGGAGTAGTGCTGATATTTCTATTAGCTACAAAGAAGTTTCATCATGGGATGAATCAAGAATAACATTTACAGTGGGATAATATGCACGATATTACCGAAATAATTAGTGAAAGACTAATAGGGCAATATAAAGATAGTCCAGTTATACTTGCATTTTTAAATTCTCTATCAACAGAATACGATTTCCTTCACCGTGAAATTAAAAGAGTTGTGGATGAAAGATATTTTGATAATGCACAGAACATAAACTTGGATATAATCGGAAGTATTGTTGGTGTCGGAAGAGAAGTTACAGACTTTGTTGAAACAGATTACTTTAGCTTTTTACAAGACCCAACTGGAAAGGGATTTGATAGTTTAACTGAAAAGGTTAAGGCAGGAAGATATAGGTCGGCAGATGAAAATGCAGTTACTACTAGAAAATTAAATGACAGTGAATATCGTATTTTAATTAATGCCAAGATATTAAAGAACATTTCCAATATAACTCCTAACGATGTATTGCTTATAACTCGTCAGATACTGGAGCTAATGTATCCAAACATAAATATTAATGTAAACATTGAGGAAACAGGAAACGCAAGTTTTAGAGTAATAATAAATTATATTTTAACTCCTGCTGAGAAATCATTTATATCATCACTTGATTTGATACCTAGACCTGTAGGTGTTAGGATTGAATATGTACATGAAGACATTGACATTGATCTTGGAGTTTCATTGAGCACAACTTTCAGTGACACCATAGTTAATATAATGACTAGCGCACCATCACAGGCGTTGATTCAAACTATATTTGAAGACTCAATAACTTCTATTGCTTCAGAAGTTTCTACTGGTGTTGGAATAGGAATAACACTTGAAGACTCTTCTGTTTTCATTCAGGTGGCACCTCCGGGAACAGTTTCGATTATGACGTTGCTTGAAGATACTGTTTCTTCAATTAATTCAGCCACTGAGCAGAACTTATCACTAAGTATTCTACTAGGCGAAACAGTAGTTTCAATGCTCTCAAACATTGTTAATGATGCAGAGCTATTAGTTGTTAGTAATGATTCTTTGGTATCAGTTCAAGCTGAAGTTGTTGCCGAAATATTATTGTCTAGAGCAACTCCTATTAACTTCGTGGCCTCATGTTCATTGATATGCACCGGTGGAGATTACTCAGTTGATTGGGGTAACGGAATATACGTTAACTATACAGCAGGTGCGACAGCAACATCTGTTCCTACTGGTGAAATAAAGGTAAGGGAAACAGGAACTGTTTCAAATATTAAATTTACTACAGACACATACTCTTCAATAACAATTGAAGAAGGTTCTAATTTAACAAATATGAATAGTATCTGTATAAACCTTACTCAGCTAGTTTCATTTAATGTCGTTAGTCCACTCCCATTAATGACAGGTCAAATGTTTGATTCGTTTAATGGATGCACATCATTACTTGTTGCGCCAGCAATGGACTATAGTGCTATATCCGGATTTTCAAGAACATTCCAAACATGCACTTCTATGACTTCAGCAGCAAATATTTCAGTTCAACCACCAATAGCATTGACCATAATGAGGAGCACATTTGCATTCTGCACATCGTTGAGCGAGGTTACTCTTTTCTCAACTAATTCTGTGGGTAGCTGGCAAAGTGCTTTTGAAAGCTGCCAATCACTAATTAAGATACCAGCTTTCAATATGTCTTCTTCAACTTCATTTAGCGGTACATATAATAACTGTAATGTTTTAGAATGTATTGCCAACATAGACACGACAGGCTCTGTAGGAGCAAATTCAATGTTTGTTAATACACCAGCATTAACGGCACCGAATGCAACTCAGCAACTTGCATTAGAAGCGGCAGGTGGTTCGACATTTTCAACAACTTGTCCATAATACAATAGGGGATAAAAATGATTTATACAAAACCAAATATGAGCCGAGCATGGTGCAACAATGGAGCAAAAGTTCAGCCTTCTGATGGCAAGATAGATTCTGGATGGGGTGCTGAAAAACCACCATTTCAAAATGAGAACTGGATTCAAAATAGGGCTGACCTATATCTTCAGCATCTTGATGAACGCGGAGCACCGAACTATGATTCACAAGTCATATACTCAAAAGGTTCTAGAATTTTTAATATCGATCAACACTGGGAGTCACTAGTAAATTCAAATCTTGGAAACCCTGTTACCGCAGGAGGTGGATTCTGGATACCAGTTAGGGAATTAGAAAACCCTGTAGGAGTTGTGGTGGTCTGGCCTTTGAATGGTGCTCCAGTAGGTTTCTTACAATGCAATGGCTCTATAGTTTCTCAGGCCACATATCCAAGACTATTTGATTTTCTTGGTCAACGATATGGCGGTGCAACAGGGACATTTAAGCTTCCAGATTACCGTGGATATTCTTTGAGAGGAACGGACAATGGTAGGGGTGTTGACCCAGACTCTATCTCAAGAACAGATAGAGGAGATGGGACAACAGGGGACAACGTGGGCACGGTACAACAGGATGAATTCTTTTCCCATAGTCATCCTAAACCTCCAGGGTCAGGAGGGTTCTTGGCATCCGGTGGAACACATCAATCGGCAGGTGGTTCTCCAATTGTTGATTTTATTGCACAGGAAACGGGCACAAGAGGGGGGAATGAAACAAGAATGAAAAACATAGGCGTGAATTTCATAATAAGATACTAGCTTCTCTGTAAAGTTGGCCTCCCTGAATCGGGAGGCATTTTTATAAAGGTGATTTTAATTTAGTTTTTTTCGCCATTTAGTCGGCTCAATGTTTTTTCAATATCTTCTTTTACAAATATTTTTCTTTTTCTTGACCTACAAGTTATTTTATTTACTCCATTCGTTAAAACATACATCCAATAACCTTGTTCAGTGTAAACTAATTCCGAAGAATACCATTTACTAAAACTCATTTTTGTCCCTCCATTCTTTTGCTATTGGTTGAGATGGCTTTCCATTATTTGTATAGCTTGCAAACTCCACAGTTATGTATTGCCCTATATATTTTTCCTTATTTATCAAAACTTCTCTTTTCCTTACGTGAGTGCCGTGTGCATAAACGGCAAATTCACCACCTTTGCATTTGCATATTAATCGAGCAAGACCATCAACAGATGACAGAACATTTATCACCTTGAACTCAGCACGGATGGTGTCCTTAACTTTCATTAAGAACTTAACTCGTTTCCCATCTTTATATCCAGATTCACCCCATCTTACAATTGCCCCTTCATAATTCTCATTACGAAAGACATTGAATAAGTCTATAATTGAAATTTCATCTGTTACATGGAAAGTTTCCGCTACCAACGAATATTTTAATCTTTCCAGCTTTCCTTGTATAATATTCAGACGAAAAGGGAACGCCTCATTGGAAATAAAATCATAGCAGTGATAAACCAATGTAGGAGACTGACTTTTTTGTGTGCGTACTAGGCTACTAATGTCCTGTAGTGCCATTCCATGTGTATACAGTTCACCATCTAGTGTTTCTCCTTCCTGAAGCCTTGCGGTAGCCGTTATTTCATAAAGTATATGGTTTATGCTTGTTATTTTTTTACCGCCTCTGCTGTACGCTATGGCACTTCCATTGTGCATAGTTATTAGGCATCTATGTCCGTCGTATTTTCTCTGGACATAACAATTTTCATATTCAATTTTTTCGTAATTGACTTTCGAGGCTAACATCGGTTTATGAAAACCAAGACCATTCTTAGGGTTTGAAACAACTTTATTTTTATCGGCTACATATCCTCTATCAATCCTTCGACTAATCATAGATTCAATCATCATTTCAATTTGCTCGTCAACTGTGCGTCCACCTTTACCAACACGAATTGTGTCTTCTGATTCTTGCATTGCACCGTCAACCTGACCATGACGAACATGAATAGTATTTTTAATTCTTTTAACCTGCCATAGCCTAAGCTTTCCCTGCGAATCTAGTTTATATAGTTTCATGTTATTACCTCAAAGTTTGTATCGTGTTGTTCTAGTGTAGCATGTGTTAGTCCTTCATTACCAATATTGTACAGCATGTCTTGAAATTCTTCAAATCCATTTATGTGGCAATCACTAGCAAATTTAAGCATTACGTTCAGGCCGAAGTTTTTATCTGAAAATGTAACGATGTATCTTTCATCTACTCGGCCTCGTTTTAAACACGCCTGAACACCTAGCTCAAACATTGTCCCCACATCACGGCCATCTATGACGGCTATCATTAGATTGCATTCGGCTATGCCATCCATATTTGAATCATAAATATTTCGCATTCTTTCTTTTCTTTCTTCTGGTGTCATGTTTTTTATAACACCTTCTGAACGTGGTGAAAAATATTCAATTTGATACTGGTTGAGTGCAAACTCAATTTCCTCAACTACGCGAACCTCTTCCTCATTGAAGAATGGCGCAGCTATGTAAACTTTTATGTCTTTCTTGTTCATTTGCCTTCTCCTATTTCAATATACTTTTTACGATTAATATTATCTGGATTATCTTTTATGAATCCTTCCGTGGCTAAATCTCTATACTTTTGCAGCAATGGAGATTCACCAACCTCTCTAACTTTCTTTTCTATCATTGCAGGCCACTCACACATGATAGGACATGGAACTCCAGGATCTTCATGAATTACACGATTATATGAATCAGCAAAATATGGGTCTACCTTTCCACCACCATTAGGAATGAAATTCCAAAACTCTTCAGTTGACATTTCCTTAATATATTCACTAACGATTCCACCCCACATATCCATAGACCAATCCAATACCCAATGTGCTCGCATTGAAACTAGATTTCTATATGAATGTGAATCAACATACATAACGACATCTATTTTATCCTTTTGAAAGTAATCTAGTTCAAAGTATTCTGGAACCATATTCCAATATCCAATCTTTACCTTTGAATAATGCTGACGTAAAAACTGTGAAGCCAATGCCATTTTAACATTGAAGTGTGCGTGAATCATTTCACCTATTTGTTGAGTACCGTTTATTTTTTCCTTTTCGGTTATCATTACATATTCATGAACAGGCTTAACGGTAGAATCATCATATTCTTTTTCCATGCCGGTAACAATAAGCATTTCTTTACAGTATAAATCAAATAGCCTTTTGTTTAAAATTTCTATGCTCTTACAAAACGCAATAAGAACACGCTGATTTATAGAGATAGTGTATTTAGTGCTAATAGAACATGGAAGCATTTCTCTTGTTTCATCTCTTGACTCACCCATTTCAACTCTACGCAACATTTCCTTTATCATAAAATCATCGCGCGTCTTGTGTGAAAACTCAGATGAAACCTGAAGTGTATCTTCATTAACATTCATAGAACGAGTTGACAACGCCCAACCTTCTATCGGTCTTAGTGAAAATATCAGGTCTCTAAAAATACTACTTGATTGTATTTCTAAAACAAAAACCCTTAATGAGTTTAGACTTAAATCCATCTTGCCAATAGAATCTAAGTTTAAACTTTCTTCTTTAAACCACGGACGACTTACTCTCCAAGCGTGTTCTCTTCCGTCCATCATTGTTACTAGTTTAATATATGGTTTTAATGTATTCATTATTTTTTCTCCAGTTTTATTTTTTTAATTACATTTATTATTTCGTTTTCTTGCTTGCGCTTACCTATAACAAATTCTTTCATTGTATGTTCTGGCAATAATGAAAAGTCACTTATCCGTGGTGAGTCACAAAGATTCATTCCATATTTATCTGTACATCTCCAAATGTCATTTGTAAGTCTTGTTCCACCAGACGTTGCAACTATTAGTTTTTCATCATTGTATATTTTACCACGGATTGCAGCCTCAATTAAAGTTGAGGTCGGTGGAACACCTATAATATACTTACACCTATCAATTGCATTTATAAGAGAAGTGTCTCCAATTTCATTCACTATTGAAATATTGCTATGTGCATCAGCAAAGTCTAAATATTCTTGGAATGAAATACCAATGTCGTCAGTGTTCCACTTGTGTGGTATATTTCCACTTTCAATAACTGGATGAACCTTTATTAAGATTCTCATTCCCATTAAATTTTTCAGAGTTTTTTTAACTTCATTTATATTTCTTATACCTGCTATTGGCATATACAAAACAATGTCTGATTGGCGAAATAAAGGAAACATTTTGTAATGAAATAAAGACATAAAGTGACCTTCATATATAAAAGAATTATGGCCAAAGCACGGATAGCCTAAAATATTTTTCCATGCACTTGGTACAGCAAAGTATTTTCCATATTCACCATGCACACATTTATAAATGTTTTCGTCTGAACCATAGGTTGAATGAGAAAATGTTACCACCTTTTTCCTATCAGAAAATAATGCAATCCTATCCATTACATTAAAGTTTTTTAAGTTGTTATGGTAGTAACTATTTGAAATTGCAATATCCGAATTACTTTCAACCAAATGGTATCTTGTTTCTGGTAGCATCATAGTATGAATATCAAATATTTCATTCATTGCTTCTAAATACTTAGACTGATGTTTTGAAATAGAATATGCGATTGTTTTATATGTCATTATTTCTTCTCCAAGTCTAATATTTCGGTGCAAATTTCATGAGCATCTTCTATAACTTCATGAAGATATTTTGTTCCATTATAATTAAAATAGTTTCTTGCTTTCATATAATTTGAATCTAGTGTTCCGCGAATTGACTGAACATGGTCTACAATTGTTTTGTTACCAAACATAACAGCTTCGTAATAGGCTTTATATATAACAGCTAGGCAATCACATAATGCAACTATAAAACCTTCAGGACCATCCTTAGAACGTTCCCAATCATGATACATACATGGCAGGTTTAAATTTGCAGCAATCATGTTCATGTTTTCATCTTCAATTATTTGGACTGCATTTCTAAAGTCCTTGCTATAATACTTTGTAGGGCGAGGAATATCTCCTGTAACAATTTCATCTATATCATGAGTAACTGCTTTCCTTAGTAGTAGACCCATGTCAACATTGTCTGTTTTAATTAGCTCACTACCGATTGTGTATGCCATTAGGCAAGCGAAACCCGTGTGTTCAAGCACGGATTCTTCTTTTACTAAATGAGTTTGTGAGTATCTTGTTAACGATGACATTTTATATGTAATGTCAAATATCTCTAATAGTTTGCCCTTCACTTTTTCCGTCTCCTAGTTTATGTATTTCTGAAATGAATAGAAAAATAATATCATCACTAATTATTTTACCTCTTATTAAATACCAGTCGGTTTCTTCTTCACCTTCTTCTGCCACTATAGCACCTAGCTTATCGTATTCATAACGGTTAACTCTGCACATTAAACTTCCGGTATCATCTTCAACTGTTATGTTCAGTAGCTTGGTATATTCTTCATATATTTCACCACCTCGTTTCATTACATTTTGAATTTCATTTAAATCTCGCACGTTCTTTTTCATTAGCTGTGCGATGATTAAATATTCTCCTTTCTTATTTACTTTTTTAATTACAGTGGGCTTAGTATACAATCCATATCTCTTTGGTGTTTTAAACATTAAACCCCAATAATGTTTGCATGGATATAGAATGTCAAATTTTGTTTCTCCTTTTTCTAATTTCTTTGTAATTCCTGCTGCCATTGTTTCGCCTGTTTCTCTTTTCCTTACAATGACTTTTGCATTTGCTTTTCCTATTCCATTTATACTTGTTAATGGTCCTATGATTTTATTGCCATGTACTTCCCAGTCTTCACCTGACTTTTCTTTATCATAAGATATAAATTCAAATTTGTGTGACTCTTTCATTTCCCTTATCATCCTCATAGAAGAAAGATGACCCTTTGAATTATTTAAGTTAGCAACTAAAAATTGAAGAGGGTGATACACCTTGCACCATGCTGTCCAGTAGCTTACTAGTCCATAAGCCACGGCATGACTACGATTAAATCCGTACTGTGCAAATTCTAAAATCTTTTTCCAAGCATCCTCTGCTTCTTCTTTTCTAATTCCATTTTTCTCAGCACCGGAAACAAACTCTTCTTTAAATTTATTTATTTTATCTTTACCACTTTTCTTTGAAATTAATTTACGAACACCATTAACATTTTCCCATGCGAAACCACCAATACCTCTTAGTATCTGCATGATTTGTTCTTGATATACTATAACACCCATTGTTGGTTTCGTTATAGCGATAACATCTGGATGATTCATTATGTATTCTATATCTTCTTGACCGGAATGTATCTTAGAAAACTTTGCAGCACCACCACCATGAAGTGGACCAGGACGTGCGAGTGCTGTTATCGCAATTATATCTTCTATGTTTGTTACCTTAATTGTTCTGCACAATCCTGCTAGCGCGTGTCCTTCAAATTGGAAAATACCTTTAACCTTTATGTCTCTAAATAATTTAAAGACATTGTCATCATCACATTTCATGCTATAGTAATCTGAATATTTCATGCCAATTGCATCGGCAACTTCTTCAAGAACTGAAAGTGTAGATAGTCCTAGGCAATCAATCTTTAACAGGTTCATTTTTTCAGCAGACTTTCCTTCAAGCTGCATTGAATTTTCCCTAGGATTAACACTGGCAAATTCTCTTATTGGTCTAGCTGCAACGA
>CAZZIX010000002.1:47694-49245 GCA_964654345.1 uncultured Methylomarinum sp. | reverse complement strand
CAGCCCAACCTACCATATTAATTTCTTAACTTTATCTATCTATATTCGCGGAGGCCAGGCAAATGAAAAATCTTCTCTTTCCACCGTTAAATTTGGGTTATATGCTGGATCAATTAACAAACCTTCACCCCATCTTTGCTGCATATAATCTACTTCTTGAGTAAAACGAGCCTGTTTTTCAGGGGTATCTTCATAACCACGGGTTGCTGACTCATAATGATACATTTCAGCATAGGGTGTCCACACATTTAAAAAACCTTGCTCTCTTATTCGTAAACAAAAATCCACATCATTAAAAGCAACAGACAAATTTTTTTCATCTAAACCACCTACGGCATTATAGACTTCTTTCCTAAGTACCAAACAAGCTGCAGTAACCGCTGTTAAATTTTGGGTCAATAACAATCGGCCGCAATAGCCAGGGTTATCACGAGGAAAATGTTTATGTGAGTGCCCAGCAACACCTCCTAAACCTACTATCACTCCAGCATGTTGAATGGTGTCATTTGGGTAATATAGCTTAGCACCCACTGCTCCTATTTCTGAATGCTGTGCAAAACCAACCATTTCATCCAGCCAATCATCATTAATGACTTCCAGGTCATTATTCAATAGTGCAATTATCTCTCCTTTTGCCTGCAATATCGCTTTATTGTTTAAAGCCGAATAATTAAATGGGCTTTCATCCCGGATTACCGTAACCCTATTATCATGCTGTAAACGTTGTAAATAACGGAGTGTAATAAAATCATCACTCCCATTATCAATAATAATTAGCTCATAATTAGCATAGTTAGTTTTAGAAAATATACTTTCTACACAACGATGTAATAAATTGAAACCATTGCGGGTAGGTATCACAATACTAACTAAAGGTAACTTATCGGGTAATAAATAACGCACTCGTAAAGTTCCAGGCAATTTCTCATGATTTATCACCTCTGCAGGTCGTTGCTTATGCTTTAAAGCACTTACAACTGCTTTAACGATTTTTTCTTCAGCATAAGGTTTCTCATGCACACCATGAGCGGTACTTCCCTCAACCGCCCTCCAATGATATAGAATTCGTGGAATATGAACAATCTGCTCTGCACTCAACTGATCAACATATCGAAGTGCTAGATCATAATCCTGTGCTCCATCAAAACTAGAATCAAAACCACCAATACTGCGTACTTTTTTGGCTTTATAAACCCCTAAGTGACAGATAAAATTATGTGAAAAAAATAATTCCGGATTCCAATCTGGTTTAAAATAAGGAGCATACCGTTGCCCCTGCAAATCCATTTTGTCTTCATCAGAATAAATCAATTGTACATCAGGGTTTTGCTTAATCGCCTTTGCCACCCAATATAATGCATCAGGAGTTAATAAATCATCATGATCCATCAAGGCAACAAATTCTGCATCCACTAAAGCTAATGCACTATTAGATGCTTCAGAAATATGACCATTTTGTTCACGAAAAACTATTTTTATTCGACTATCTTTCTGACTAGCAGCTTGCAATACCTCGCGAACATAAGGCTCTGTTGATGCATCATCAGCAAT
>CAZZIX010000002.1:46503-47594 GCA_964654345.1 uncultured Methylomarinum sp. | reverse complement strand
AAATGAATCATTCAGCTGCATCTCTAACTGCTCAGCTCTTAGTTTCAAAGAACTATTCTCATCCTTTCTATTTGCTAACCCTTCAGCCTGGTCAAATAAAAAATCATCAATGACATTAACAGTAGCCTGCCACTGGCCTATTTCTTTTTTATAATTACTGGTATGGATTTTCTCTGCTTCATACTGCTTTTCAAGTTGTTGAATCGTTTCTTCCAGCCCTTTAACATATTCGTTTTGCTTAGCAATGACTTCTCTTAATTCACCATAATAAACACCCGTACTAACTAAGGGTTTAGATTCTAGTGGCTTAGGCAAATCCTGAAGTAATTCAACTGCCGTCGGTCTTGCCTCTATAATGTACTGATAGGCAACTGCATCAGGCTCACGGAGAATGTTTAGAGATTTGTCAGTAGCAACCAGTCCTGCATTAGCCAAATGTTCTATTATCACCTCATCAGCCAAATCACGAGAGCTATAAGTAATTTCACTACAAGCATACCCTGCTTTCATCAACATACCGACTAGTCCATCACGAGTATAAAAATGTAAATGTGTATCATCTAGTAAACCTAGAGACTCGTAATCAAAATGTCCCTGTAATAACTCCAAACGTATAGAGGAATGAGCGACGTTAGGTACAGAGGCTAATAATCGACTATCTTTATGCAAATAAGGCTTTAAAGAAGCCAGCATAGTAATAGGAGACTTTAAATGTTCCAATACATCTGCACACAATATGACATCAAATGTTAACCCTTTGATCTCATCCAACCATTCTTCTTTATCTAAATCAGCAACAATAACTTTCGAGCAAAAAGACGAGGCATGCTCTATTGCCTCGGCATCTATATCTACTCCAACTACATTACAGTCAAGATTTTCTTGTAAAAATTTTGATAAATACCCAAAGGAACATCCTAGCTCTAAAATTTTCTGTCCTGGTTTCACACGATTTGCTAAACCCGTTAAGGAAAAATTTTTTTCAGCTGTGTCTAAAGTAAAGTCGTACTTATATTTGTTATCGCTCATGCTAACTAGTCATCAATATTATAAAAATTGACCATAAGATATTAATTCCTTATTTATACTTT
>CAZZIX010000002.1:0-46403 GCA_964654345.1 uncultured Methylomarinum sp. | reverse complement strand
CTCTTTGGTAACCCAACATAACGTAAACTAAAAATGTTAGGTTAACGATAGAGCCGTTAGCCTAACCTACACAGATAAAAAGTTTATTATTTTTCTAAGTCCTAATATCATCCTAAACTTAAGCGACCATTTCATAGGACGGGTCATTACGGTGATTGTATCACCCCAATCATCACTATCATCTTCAGTGTATCCTTTTCTATCCCACTGTGTTTCTACATGTAATAACTCAAGCCCTGCATATTTTGCTAGTGCCCGAAAAGCATCCGGATAAAAACGCCAGCAATCCACTGGATATCTATGCTCATAACCTCGCGAAGGTGCAATAATACAGATCAACCCACCTGGCTTAACAACTCTGGCTATTTCATCTATCAGTACCCAGAAAAATTCAACATGCTCAAAAGCCTGTCCAGAAATAACAACATCTTGGGATTTAGACTTTATTTCTTTCCACAAATAAGGATTCTTTAAAACAATATCGACATTTTTTCCGGCTTCCATATCAATGCCTTGATAATGCCAATTAGGGTCAGTAAAAAACGCCTTATAACTACCATTAACATCAAAGCTTCCTAAATCTAATATTTCTCTATTTATCCCTTTAAACTCAGCTAAATATTCGCTAACAAACCAAGCCATTTTATCTAAAGAACTTTTATGCATAAACCCTCTTACTGTCGCATCATCGGTAACGCTTGCCACAGCCACCATTGTTCTGGAAAAGCAAGTATCTGTTTTTCCAACAAACTAACTAGTTGACTCATAATTTCTTGCACAGTCAAATGCTCTACCTCTACTGGCTGATAAAATTGCGCACATAACCCTGATCTTGACTCAAAAACATAAAAAGGCACTATAAGCGCATTATTTTTCTTCGCAACTCTTGCAGGTCCTAAAGGAAAACGCGCCATACCACCTAAAAAAGGTAAATTAATACAGCCATTTTTATCGCCCTCATAAGGAACATCAATAAACAAAGCCATAACATTTTCTTTTAATGCACGAAAAATAGGCCTGGCAGAATCACCTTCTACTAAAAATGGTCCCCCAAAATATTGCTGTAACCACGCTAGTTTTTTTAATCTATATTGATACTCTGCTTCTGGTAAACCTTGCTCATTAGTATCGCCACCATCACGAGTAATTGTTCCAACAGAGACACCTTGAGATTTCATAGCAACACCTGCCATCCAGAAACGCCCAAAATGACCGCTGCTAATAATAACATGCCGTCCGGCCTGACGTGCTTCAGCAACATAATGAAAACCTTTCATCTGCACTAAACTATTTATTTGCTGCTGTGTTTTACAGGTTTTAAAAAACCAGGTATCCAGGCCATCCCGATCAATCATACAAAAGAAATAATCTGCTGCGCGTTCTAATTCATCGTACCGTTGATCTGGGAAAACTGTCTGCATTTGCACAATAATAGCTTCTCTTTCGCCTTTATAAAAACTAAGAGACAAACGAGCATAGAAACTTATTAAACGATAAGCCATGGATTGAGGCAAATGAGCTAACAAAGGCATCAAAACCTCATACTTAAAACGCAACCTCATTCGGGTGCTTTCCATTGATGTTTAAAATAAGCAATCCCTACCTCTGTATTTGCTTGTCTTACCCTAAATTCACAACAACTTTGCATAGAATCATAAATATGCGCGCTAGTAGTGTCAATCAACCAGATTTCCAAACTATATTGCCCTGACAATAAACTTAGCTCTGGAATTTTATACACGACACCCAATTGGTTTTCATCATCCATAGAATATAATGAAACACCATCAACAGCAGTACTTACTCCAAAACACTGCACCCCATCATTTCGTTTAATTACGATACCAACATGGACATCTTCAAGCGCTAAACTACTCTGTTTTTGTACCATCACTTTGACAAAAAAAGAATCACCGGTTCTATAAACAGCCAAGCCTTTTTCATTCAACTTTGCATCTAACAAACTTGCCGATAATAAATAAGCAGTTAACTGAGCATTATTTTTCTCTTGCTTATGTTCAGATTGAGACGGACTAGAACTAGCAACTGAAACATTGTTTTGCATCCGCACATGATCATTATATTGATCAATTACATCACCACTTTCACCCATTGCTTGAATTTCACCTTTATCCAACCAGATTGCACGTTTACATAATTCTTTAACGTGATAAAGGTTGTGTGAACAAAAAACTAGAGCCTTCCCCTGATCTCTAAACAACATCATCCGATCCATACTTTTCTTCTGAAAATGCTGATCCCCAACAGACAATGCTTCATCAACCACTAAAACATCGGGATCAACGGAAGTCACAACCGAAAAAGCCAGGCGCATAAACATACCTGAGGAATAATTTTTAATTGGCTGGCGAATAAAATCTTTTAATTCAGAAAAATCAATAATTTCGTCTACTTTATCAGCAATTTGACGCGCATCTAATCCCAATACTGCACAGCCTAAATGAATATTCTCCAGACCGGTAAAGTCAGGATGAAACCCAGAACCCAACTCCAATATTGCAGAGACTCGCCCATTGATTATCAGCTCTCCATTAGTCGGTTGCATTGTCCCTGCCAATATTTTTAATAGCGTACTTTTCCCCGCTCCATTATCACCTACTATCCCGAGTACTTCGCCTTTTTCACATCGAAAACTAACTTGTTTAAGCGCCCAGAACTCCTTGTGATACTTCCTTCTAAATAACATTTCTTTTAAGCTATCTGTAGGTTTAGAGTAGTGTCGGTAGACACGCCCTAAATCCTTAGCTATTAACGCACTCACACAAACTCCTTAGCGCGTTCAATTGTTTTCTTAAAAAAATACACACCGCAGATTAAGAGCACTAATGAAAACCCTGCTACATATATAATTTCAACCCCTGGCAACTCGCCTCTAATAATTACTGCACGATACGCATCCAGTAAATGAAAGAGGGGATTTAAATCGTTTATCGGTCTAAATTTCTCTGGCACCATTTCTACTGGGTAAAAGATGGGGGTTAGAAACATTAACATAGTTAATATTAAACCCAATGCTTGTCGTAGATCCTGAATAAAAACTGATAAAGTTGCTAACACGTAACCGATTGCAATACTTAAACAAAGCCTAATCAACACCAACAAAGGTAATATCAATAAAAAATAAGAGACTTGTTTTAACAAAATATAGGCTGCTATCATTATAATTAGCAATGCGATTACTTCAGTAACCACGGTAGCAAGCATAGGCACTAAAGGTAATAATATGGGAGGCAATGTAGATTTGTGTAATAAGGAACTATTAGCAAACAAGGAATGACTAGCGGCCAATAACGCTTCCTGAAAAGCAAGAAAGGGCATCATCGCCGCCATTAAATACAAGGCAAAATGATAAGAATTACCCATTCCAGGGATTCTAACCTTCATAATGACTGAAAATACAAAAGAATAAACAATCACCATAATGAGTGGCTGTAAGCACAACCAAAAAACACCGATGAAAGTTCCTTTATATCGACTGGATAGCTCACGAGAAATCAACAAGCGTAATGCATGGATGTGGGTAGAAAAGCCTTTTACACTATTCAAAAAAATTCCAGTAAACTCATAAAAGGTGGAAGAAAAATTATAAAAACATAGTGAGGCTATTATACCTTTTCATCTCTTCTCTCTCCAACTAAACTGAATTGGGGTGCGATTAATAGTGAAGTAAACGGAAGTATTTTTCATTTTTTCTTGTGCCGCGATATTAAAAACCAACTTACCAACTCTCGCATAGGTTAGGCTAACAGCTCCACCGTTAACCTAACATTTTTTAGCATATCGTTTGTTGGTCTGCCGGCTCCTTGGCAACCCAACATTTTAAGCAGTCAAAATGTTGGGTTAACGGTGGAGCTGTTAGCCCAACCTACGGGTTATTTGCTTGCTCTGTTTTATATTTTTGTACACTTTCTAAGTTAGCTTTATATGTTTCAACCACTTTTTCTATTCCTGAAGCGGTTAATCCACCATTATCACCAGCGGCTGTATAAGTTGCGTAAAAACATGAAGCAGACATCAGTGATGCATTAACCATATTAATTGGCTTGCCTTCATCTTTCATTTGATTAGCCAAGGTAATAAATCGACTGGCTAACTCATTATAGTCACGCATATCATTATCACTCACTCTTCACTCCTTATTTTTTTCACGATTTTTTCTATCAAGGGCTGTGGATAAAAGTAAAGGATGGGTAGGTTGGGCTAACAGCTCTATCGTTAACTCAACATATTTAGCAAAACTAATGTTGGGTTGCTAAAAAGACGGCAACCCAACCTACACTTTTAATCTTATCCGCTGGTAGCAGTGTTATTTTTTTCCTAATCCTTCCATTTCTTTTAATTTTTTCTCTAAGTACTGATCAATTTCTTTTTCATTAAATTCCATTTTATTATCATTAATAGTTTTTTCAAAGTATTCATCACGTCGATTAGTTATAAAATCACTTTTTATCTTTCCAATAATTGTCGGCTTTACTTCTTCAAAGCTCATAAGACCAGCTGGGTATAACTTATTTACCATAATTAGATGGTAACCAAAACTTGTTTTAACTGGCTGACTGATTTCACCTTTTTTCAACTTAAATGCTACATCTGAAAATTCTTTAACCAGTTGCCTGCGATCCATTACCCCCAGATTACCATGATTATCTTTAACTGATGGATCTTCAGAATATTTATCTGCCAAACCATTAAAGTCACTACTATTTTTTATTTTAGCTCTAATTTCATTAATCCGCGCCAGTACCTCTGCCTCTTTTTTCTCCTTTAAAGACAAAATAATGTGGGAAACATCAACTCGCTGTTCTGCCTTATAATCCTGCTTATGCGTATTAAAGTACACTTTGGCTAATGGCTCAAAATCAGGAAGATTCCCCCCCGCCACCTCCTGTAATTTCAATCCATAATAAAACTTATCAATTATTTCTTGTAGTTTTATCTTATCCTTTTCATCTTTTAGCAAATCTTCCTGTCTGGCTTGTTCAGCCAACACTTTAATCAAATACAGGTTTTTTAATTGTTTTTTTACGCCTGGCTTATTTTTCAAGAAAACTTTCAGGTTTTTTGCTGGTGCTTGCTCCATATCCAAATAAACTTCTAAACTTTGCGGTTGTACTTTAAGCTCATTATTATCTTCAATTAACGCTGCATTTGCTGTACTTATTATACAAAAAACAATTAAAAACACTTTATTAAACATCTCTTTACCTTTTCTTTAACCATAAAAAAAGGCAGACTTTCGTCTGCCTTTTCCTTTAATAGAAAATTAAATCTTCTTAATTTCTATTAATTACCTCTTACTCTAGTAAATGAATGAGGTACAGTTTCACCTACATCTTTACCGTCAACACCTGTGTTACCACGGATTGCAGCGAAACCTAAAGTAGGAACACCTTCGTAGCTAGAGCCTCCAGCAGGAGCAGCTGCCCAACCACCTATAATAGCATGCGCACCTAAATCATAAGTTTTTGCCAACTTAAGTCTTGCCCAACCACTAATAAACCCAGCTTCCATAGTGAATGGATCAGCAAACTGAGAACCTAAAACAGTTTTAGCATCGCCTTCTGCAGGAGCGAAAGTTAAAATATTAACTTCTCTCTCAAGAATAACGTCAGATGATGTTGCACCCACTACTGGAGAAAAACCCGAAGTGCTTACAGTTACTGGCTGTTGCTCTTCACGATCCCAAAATGCATCGCTACTCTTATACTTCACATCATCTTTAAGTGCTGTTTCTTTAAAATTCAAAACAGGATGAGTCTCTGCAACTATAGCAGCGCCATCATAAGCAAAGTTATTAAAGATACCATGCTTACGCGATGGGAATGTAACCACCCAGTCAGTTGCCGCATCAAAAGTTGGATTAATGAAATATGAATTGTTTATTTCTGTTGCAGCAAGAGCATGAGCAATTGGGTATGGATTTAATCCAGAAGCTACACCACTTGCATCATTAGTACGAAAAGCAGTTGGATCACTTAAGCCCCAATCTGCGGCAACAAGGCCCCATGTTGTCGTTAGCAACGATGCCGCGTTATCAGACATCACTTCAGATGTCATTACATTACCTGATGCCAATGATGGAAATAGGAAAAAATCACCATCATCTGGTAGATAATACTGTGCTCCAGTTTCTGCCCCATTCGTCGCGGCATAATTAACTAAAGCCACTGGATCTGCAACAAAAGCAGCACCATTTGCTACGTCAAGAAGGATTGAGCTACCCTGTAAACCACCTGATGGTGTTAAAAAACCTGCAGGAGAAGCGTTTCCACCATGATAATCTGGCGCTGCCGATGATTTAGCTCCACCTCTAGTCCATTTACCATCTGCCAATGCTTTTGTTATTACGCTACAATCAGCGGGAACACCTGTTGTACCATGATCAAGACCAGCACTAATATTAACAGCTGCTGCAGTACCAACTGGGTTTAGATTTATAGTTGTATCAATCACACCCATTTCGATAACTTCAACATACCCTTCACGAGCATCGTCAATATTCGTCTCTTTATAAACATCACCTTTTAGTGCTACAGGTGCTGCTGGTACTGTTGGAAAAGTACAAGTTTTATCAGATGTGACTAAAACAGGTCCTGCTGCCGTTCCTTTAACTGCAAAAGTAAATACATCAAAAGGTGACATATAAACGTTGAAATCTAAAACGTCATTTGAGTTTTCAGATTCACGTAAACGAACTTTTACTGCTTTAAACTGATTTTTTGTGTTTCTAAAGCTAAAGTTAGTCTGAAAGCCAGCCTGTGTATTATAGTATGGAAAGATCAATACTTGACCTGAACCATCTGCGTTTACAGAAACAGCTTGTGCCACTGGGGCTACAGCTACAGAACCTAACATCGCCGCCGTAGCTATTGCTATTTTGGTTTTTTTAAACATTTTATCTCCGAAGAAAAGTTATTAAATACAAATTTTTAAAAATTTATTGGTTGGACACATAATACCACTCGCCTTTTGTAGCGGAAGACTCTATCCATTGCTCCCGAATAATACCACTAGACTCTGTGACACCAAGTCCCCTACCAAACATAATTTTAACATACACTTTTACCATTACAACACATTTTTTTTCAACACAATCGACCTTTTCAACCTCGGCCTTCTGCCATGTGCCTACTCCTTGAATCTTTTTACTATATTGTTTATACGAGTAAATATTTCTATATTCAGGAGTTTGAAACAAATAAGCCGATTCCAATCTTCCATCTATTAAAGCAGCCCATCGATCCGTTACTCGCTGCTTAACTACCTCACTCGTATCAACCCTAGCGAAAGTAGCGCAACTTGTTACTACAAGCAAAACAAGAAACATTGTCACCCATTTCACCCATTGATATTGCACTGACACCTCCTTTTTTCGCCAAGTAAATATTAATCTAAAAACAACAACTTGTGGCGATTATGAATAAAATACTTTAAGTTGAAGTTAAATTATAGCTATCTTTCAGAAAAAGGCAAGAAATTTACAAAATTTCTATGGAATTATTCTGAAATGTAGCGTATCCTTGTCCGCCTTTTTAAATACATATTGGCTTAAGTAAAATAAATTCCCTTACCTAACTATAAGGGATGATAATTTATTTTCAAGTCTTTCTTGTAGTTTTTTACATACTTTAAGTGTTTTTTAACAGAACATCATCAAAGCATGATAAATTTTATTTTGAATAATAAAACACAACTATATGAAATATAATGAAATATAAATATAAATATAAAATACTTACAATTTGTTGTTCATTCGCAAATATTTTTTACCATTTAGCAACAAACCAATTGCCGAGTACCGAACAAACCCTAAATAACTTATCCAGCAGATAATTGTTGTTACACTCAAAACCACTAAAAACTTTACCCCAACCACCCAACCTACCCACATTAACAAGCCTGGCATTAACGCTGTAATTGGAAGATGAACTAGGTAAAACCAATAAGATGCATCTGACATAAATCTAATTTTGGCAGAGTGGTAACTAAAGTAACGGATAAAAAGCCCTATAAATCCAAAAATAAATAGCCAGGCAACTACTGCATTGACCGCCATCATAAGCTTTTCGTTCAATAATTCCGGATAAATCACTTTTACAAAAACACCGGCACTCGCAATACCTACAAACAACCAATCATATTGCATAAAACCATCTATTAATTTTTTTGATCGGTACAACAGCCAGCCAAAAATATAAAAAGTAAAATAAAACCAGACAGCTGTTTGCTCAGGCATAAAGCTCTCTGTTTTTTCTATCCAAACTGAATTAGAAAAATATAAAAAGGCAATGGTGACTAAAGAAAAGATAAACGGTCTAAGCAAAGTAAAGCCCATCAGGAATTCATAGGCTTGTTGAATACACAATGAAATACGCTCTGACTTTTTTAATACCCAGCCCAGAATCCAGATAAAAATTGAATAAAAAATCAGGTGGTATAAAAACCACAAGTGCATTGTGTTAGAAGGAACTAAAGGGAAGGACATCGCTATATCTCTAATATCCTTTAATGATAAATTTGTTCCTTGCGCTATCGTTCCAGTATATACCCATGCAAAATGCAACAAAGGCCACAACAAAAATACAAATATTATAAAGGGATAGAGCAGTCGATTAAGACGATTTTTTATCATCTCTTTTTGTGATCGCTCATAATAAAGCAAGCCACTAAAAAAACCAGCCACCACAAAAAATAACGACATTCTGAAACTATGTATGTAATTTACCAATAAATCGAAAGCAACATGTGTAGTTTCTGGGTCTTTTAGCGCCCACATGGCATTATTCTCGTAGGTTACATAGGTCAGTGCAGAATGAAATACCAAGCCCAACAACATGAGAACCGCTCGCAATGAGTCTAAAGCATGAAGCCGTTCTGTTTTTTGGCCCCCTGGCAATTCTACTTTTGTCATTTGCTATGCTTTAATTTCTGATTGATAGGCTTTTATGCATAAAACCAGCGACGGATATATTCTGGATTCATTGCTGATAATGCAAAACTTATCGTAATATGTACGTAGCCAAATAAAATTGATAACCCCATCCAGCTATCTCTACTCAAAGAGGGTACTAGATCATGCAATTCAACAGATGGCGTCAAGATAAAGAATAATGTAATCAATACACCATTATATAAAAGGTAACGATTGGACTTATTCCGAGGTAGTGAGTGAGCAGGAAAAATTAGCCACATGGTAATATGATAAAACACAAGGACATAAAAGGGCACATCTACTGAATAAAAAAACAATACCAACATGATCACTAGCCCAACCAGTTCAAAAATTATTAGGTTTTTTTTATTTTCACCACTCATATCTTTATTTATCAAAACACAAATAAAACTTGCCACAAAAAATAGTAGCGCCAAGCCAAAGAAATATTCAATGTATAGATCTACAAAATCTAACTGGTACCTCAAAATAACTAAATAGGAAAACAGACCAAACAAGAAACGAGTCGCTATAATTTTAGAAAAAGAATAAGGGTTAGGCGCGTGAACTCCTTTTAAAACCATATAGGTTTCAGACAGCGCGTAGTGAATACCGAAATAAACACCAATAGCGGGGTAAGTCCATTGGGTTATTACTACCCCTAGTATTATCAAAATAACCAAGGGGATATAATAACGCTTACTTCCATTCAGCTTTTTAAGCTGCCCTCCAGAGTATGTTACGGCAAGTATATAGTGGCAAAATAATACGCTTACATAAAGATCAAAAAATAGCTCATGAGAAAGCAAAACAAAAGTGACTAGCAAGAAAAAAAAACTTGTTAGGCGATAAACTGTATATTGCATAGCTTCACATATAAATTAAAAGGTTACGTTGATTATCCCACATTAAAACAATCCTCTGTTGTAAGGGTTTGATTAAAAGTAAGGTAAATAGGCCGAGCTAACTGTTCTATCGTTAATCCAGCATCTTTAGTAATGTGTGTTGGGTTGCCAAAGAGACGGCTGCCCAACCTACGCTGCTTCGCTCTCTTAATGAGTGCTCTTAAAGCCGAATAAAATAGCACGCCTTCGTTTATAGCACGCCTTCGTTTTGAGTCTTATTCATTACTCAGGTTATAATGGCCATTTTACAATCATTTCTCACTGAAATCATGTTCGACACTATTATAATAGGCGCTGGTTTTGCCGGTTCAGTTCTTGCCGAACGCCTTGCCACACAAAAAAACAAGCGTGTTTTGGTTATTGATAAACGTCGCCATATTGGAGGCAATTGTTATGATTGTTTTGATGATCACGGAGTTTTGATTCATCAGTACGGCCCCCACTTATTTCATACTAATAATAAACCTGTATTTGATTATCTTAGCCAGTTTACTCAATGGAAACAATACCAACATGAGGTTTTAGCTTTTATTGACGGACAAAAAGTCCCCGTTCCTTTTAACCTTAATAGTTTACATGCTTTATTTCCCAAGTCACTTGCGGATTCTCTTGAACTTAAATTAATAGATGAATTTGGTTATGGAGTAAAAGTACCTATTCTCGAATTACTCAAAGTTGACGATAGTGAACTTAAATTACTAGCCGATTATATTTACGATAAGATTTTTGTTAATTACACGGCTAAACAATGGGGTAAAAAACCCGAAGACATTTCTGCCGAAGTAACTGCTCGTGTACCAGTCCATATTTCCCGAGACAACCGTTATTTTCAAGATAAATATCAAGCAATACCCAAACATGGATATACTCGACTATTTGAAAACATGTTAAACCATCCTAACATTAGTTTGATGCTAAATACTGATTTCAATGATGTTTTTAACTTAGATTTTAAAACAGGGTCTATGCGTTTTATGGATATCCCATATACTGGACAATTAATTTTCACAGGGCTAATTGATGAATTATTTGATAGCCAATTTGGTGAATTACCTTATCGTTCTCTTGATTTTCAATTTGAGCATTTAGAAACTGAGCAATATCAAGAAAAAACAACGATTAATTACCCAAATGATTATGATTTTACTCGTATTACCGAGTTTAAACATATTAGCCAGCAGACTGTTTCTGGTACAACAATTGTTAAGGAGTTTCCTCAAGACTTTGACCGAAATGACCCTAAAAAAAATATTCCTTATTATCCAGTTTTCACCCCTGAAAATAAAGAAAAACTAGATCGCTACCTTTCTTTTTCTAAACAATTTAAAAACATTACGTTAGTAGGAAGACTCGCTGAAAACAGGTATTATGATATGGATGATATCGTTGCCAGGGCTTTACAAGTCTACACAGATAAGTTTGCATAATAAATCAACAATATCAAATGGCTTATAATCTAAAAAACCTCATATTTATTATCCAAATTTTATCTGCCGTAATTCTACTTTGCTTAAATAATAATGTTTTAGCTCAATCCCAGAAAACGGAAAAAATAATTGGAGGAACGCCATCCAGCCCAACACAATGGCCATGGATGGCAGGCTTAGTCAAAAAAGACCTTTCCCCTTTTGATGGCATTTTTTGTGGTGCAAGTTTAATTGCGAGTAGATGGGTACTAACCGCCGCTCATTGTGTTGTTGATGAAAGCAACAGCTCTTTAGATGTCATCATTAATTATGCTCAACTTGATGAATCCACGGGTGAACGCTTAACTGTCAAGCACATCATCATTCACCCTTTATACGACAATCTTACCTTAGATAATGACTTAGCTTTACTCGAACTAAACACTCCATCAGCCCAACAACCCATTACTTTTCTATCCTCCTATTCCTCACAAGATTCAGCAAGGAAACCTGTTATAGCACTCGGCTGGGGAACTCTTTCAGACACAAAAAACATCTATCCCACTGACCTCCATCAACTTGATCTATCAATCGTGGACAACGCCGAATGCTCAAAAAACTTACCTGATGTGACAGAAAATATGCTCTGTGCAAATACTATTTCAGCCAAAGGAGATACTTGCAGAGGTGATAGCGGCGGCCCCCTAATAGTCTTTGATGAGGAAAGTCAATCTTGGCGACAAGCTGGTATTACTAGTTGGGGAATTGGTTGTGCCATTTCAGAGTTTAGTGGCGTTTATACCCGGATTAAAAATTATGCTTCCTTTATTTCTGATAATATTTGTTCGGATGACGAAACACCTACACCTGCAATACTCTCACTAGACATTGACGGACTTGTCGTAACTGCTAACTGGCACTCACCAAACAATGATTTTGGACACAGGTTAAATTATGCTCCTTTTCCACAAGCCCAACCTATTCGCAGCATTAATGTAAACAAATTAACTCAGTTTTCTACCTCACTTGCTCCTGGCAATGCATTTTATGTTGCTATTACCAGCTATAATGGAAACTGCACTAGTAAATTTTCTAATATTAAACACTTTATTCTTAAGGAATGAGAATTAAATAACCCTCTATCACACGTTTTTTCCTAATGAATTCATCTATCAAATTAAGCATAGTTTTTCTTAATTTTAACAAGCTTGCTGAAACTAAAATTACTAGCGAAATTTTACAAGGGTTATGTGAAAACCGAAATGATATAGAGATTATTGCAGTTGATAATGGCTCTATTGATGGAACCGCTGAATTTTTACAAACCCAACCTAATATTATTAGTATTTTTCTGCCCGATAATAGTGGCATTTCAGGTTATAGCGCTGGTTTTGTTAAAGCCCGTGGTGACTATATATTAGTTTTAGATGATGATTCAAGTCCCACAAATCTTGCTGATATTGACAATACCTTAAAAAAGTTCTCTCAACACCCAACCATTGGTATTATTGCTACCCATATTCAAAACCCAGACGGATCGCCACAATGGAGCTGGCACTTACCCAAAACCAATACATTTTCACCCTCCCCTTTTTTTATTGGCTGCGGGTTTATTATAAGACGAGAGTTATTTAAAAAAATTGGCTGGTATCCGAAAAATTTCTTTCTTTACCAAAATGAAATCGATGTGAGTTTCCAGGTAGGCCTACAGGGTTATGACATATTTTATGACCCAGACTGCATCATTATTCACCGTGGAAAACCGAGTTCACGCCCAGGCTGGCGCCGTGTCTTTTTCCCCACCAGAAATACTTTATGGCTAATAAGACGATACTTTCCCCAGCCTCAAGCCAGTTATATGATTGTTTCTCGCGTAATAATAGGCCTTGTTCGAGCCATTACTTTTGGAGAGGTAAGAACATATCTTAAAGGTGTCCGAGATGGCATTAATCATCCAGTTACAAAAAATATTTTACCTGCGCATCTTCGACAAAGGTTTACTCCTTTTTTCAAACAAAACAGTTTTTTTCATCAACTATTTAAATGCACTTAATTGAAGACTGAATTATTTTGAGAAAACTCTTCATTCTTTCATTAGACCAAGATGTTTCTTTAAAAAATTGTATTCTATTTTTTTTTGTATTTATCAAAAAAAATGTAGTCAGCACCTAATTCAATACATTTCGCTTCATAGTCTGTTGAAACTCTTTTAGTGCTCTTCTTTTTTCTAAGTTTATAAATATAGTAAGCGATCACACCAAACACTAAAGTTAAAATAGTCATCCCAATAATCACATTCAAAACAAGACTTATCAAGTCCATTTACAACCTCTCTTTTATCTAAATAAGTTGAGCTAGGGGCTTGTGGAAACCTAAGGAGCGAGAATTTATTTTTTTTTAAAATCCAGACTATATTTTGTTGCTTCCTTAAACCCGAGCATTTGAACTTTTGGATCAATTACTGAAAATTTTTCCTCTATAACGCCTGCATTAACTGCCGTTGTATTAACTAAAAACAAATAAATTATCTTTTCTCTCTTATTAATAAAAGCCGCATCGAATGAACGTCCAAGATTTTTTCTTATATCATCTTCAGATAGTGTTGATTGATATTTGAATTTAAAAACAGTAAAAAAAAGATGCTTACATAAAAATGAGACAAGTAAACGACTAAAAGTTTTTTTATCGTAGATTACAAAGGTTTTATTAGGGACTTTTTTCATTTCAGAACTGTAAAATAGCTGTCCCAATGCACGTTCTACCGATAAAATCAAATCCTCAATATATAAATTTCTTTCATGAACATCACAAAAACCACTTCGTAGTATCTCTGCTTTATCTTGCCTCCTCATAACGAGCCTAGAAGATATAAATATTACTTTTATATTACTATTCCTAACTACTTTACTTATTTTTTTTAGCTCTGTGACTGACTGATCCTCCAAAGGATTAAAAATAATAAGTTGAGGCCCATTATTTATTACCTTTATCATTTCTGGTAAAGTTGAATCAACTAGCCTTAATTCAAAATTATCAATTCCAAATAAGTATTTCACTTTTCCAATTAATTCAGAAGATCGACTCGCTAACACGATTCGATACGTCTTTATTTTATTGTCACTCCCTTCGTCCTGCCCTCGCGGGGTAAATATAAATTTATTTTCACCTTCATCTAATTCAAAAGAAAAACTTGAATGCTTGACTGAAAACAAGGAGGAAACTATTTCTATATCTCTAGTTTTATTATCATAAGGTCTTTTAGAAATAACAAATTTAGAATCAATATTTTTATCAAAATAATCACGCATATAGCGTGAACGGCTATCCCCTATTTTAAAAGTAAAAATTATTTTTTTTTCTTCAGCCTGAACAATTGTAAGAATATTAAAAAGAAAATTTTCTATTTCATGCGTATCATGAATTTCAAAAAACTTATCAAGCCTATGAAAAATAATAAACTCATCAGCCCTAGTAATTATTTTCTCAATATCTTTAATAAGAAAACCATACCCGTAACGCTTTTTTAAAATTTTCCAGCTTTCTCTAAAATGGAAGGTGTCAATGCCTTCTAAAACAGGCTGTAAACTTGAACTTAACCATGAATTTTCTTGCCTTTTTTTATTAAAAACACCTTGGCTGAAAGGGCTAATCAAAGTTACCGTTTTTTGCGTTAATTGTGAAGCAAAATATAAAGCAAAAGTTAACTTGCCACTCTGCCTTCCCCCTGAAATTAAAACAGAGCTAAGCGAGCGATAATTCTTAAAATAATTATTCATTTATAACAGTTATATACAAATTTATTCAAACAGAAAATCTATCAAATTAAGTTAACTTCTTACATTAACTAGCATCTTATAATCATTTATGAAATATATTCTTTCTTTTTCAACCATATATAAATCAAAGTGACATTACTACTTATAAGATTAACGTAAGCTGTACAAATACCCGTTTCTCTGAGAATATTTTTTATACCTATCTTTAACTGTTAGATAGAGTTTCCCTCTCTTTACTAAATTGAATTCACCCCTAATAAGGTACGAAAACTATTAACCTTATAAATAGAATATCGCTACTCAGGCTATTAAAAGCAAGACTCGCATAAGTTTTTAAGAAAACAAAAAAGGTTTTTTTAAATTACAGACAAGGATAATGTGTAAGATACATTTTTTTCAAAAATACAGCTAATCAACTAAAACCTCACCCCACCATTAATTCTCCATTTTTTACATTACAATCAATTATTTAATGTAAAAAATTCAAATCTCATATTTTTACCAAATTAAAAGTATTTTTAATATAATTATGCTTTTTTTATGGTAAGTAGTGCGGAAAAAATAAATAAAAAATCAACAAATTTCATTCAAACACGAAACAATTATCTCTTTCTTTAATTTAAATATTTAAGATTAAAAGAAAGCATTAACCTCATGAAAACCATGCTTATTTATATCTGCACATTTTATCTTTTGGATGCCGTTATTAAAACTTCACTAAGTCATTGTTGAAAAACAAAGAATTTATCGAAAATCATTCTTGACGTGCAATAAATAGAAAACTATAGTTGTGTCTCAGTGGTAAAAAGTGGTGAAAAAGGGATTTTTATGTTTATTTGGGGAGTTTTGTGTTTCGCGGAGTCAATTCAATCAATTTAGATGCCAAAGGGCGCCTTGCAGTTCCAACTCGATATCGAGCTGAATTACAAGACAGTTGCGAGCGTCAATTAATTGTAACAGTTGCATTGAATGAAAAGTGTGTGGGAGAAAAAGGATGCCTTTGGTTATATCCACTACCTGAATGGGAAAAAGTTGAGCTTACCATAAGCAAACAGTCTTCTGTAAGCAAAATGGCGATAAAACTTCGTCGCTTCTTAATTGGAAATGCAACAGAGTGTGAAATGGACGCTCAAGGTAGATTGTTAGTACCCGAAAAATTACGTAAATTTGCTGGAATGGAAAAAAAAATCATTTTAGTAGGTCAATTAAATAAATTTGAAATCTGGAATGACAACTCCTGGACAGATAAAGAAAATGAATGGATGAACGAAGATGATATAGAAGGTCTTGAGGATCTTGGTTCCATATCATTCTAATGGAGCATTTATCTGTTTTATATGAAGAATCCATTCAAAGCCTTAATATTAAAACTGATGGGTGTTATTTAGATTGTACATTTGGGCGTGGCGGGCATAGTCAAGGAATTCTATCCCAGTTAAGCGATTCCGGCCGATTATTAGCATTAGACCGAGATTTAGAGGCCATCAATTCTGAGTATGCAAAGGCGATGAGTAAAGATGAAAGGTTTATTCTAGTCCATGGTTGTTTTTCTGACTTAGAAATGATTGTAAAAAATTTGGGTTACTTTGGAAAAATTGACGGCGTACTAATGGACCTTGGTGTTTCTTCCCCACAATTGGATGATGCTTCAAGAGGATTTAGTTTTTTAAAGGATGGCCCTCTTGATATGCGTATGGATACTAGCAAAGGGATATCTGCCGCTGAATGGCTTGCTCAAGTTGATGAAAAAATATTGATCAAAGTGTTATTTGAATATGGGGAAGAACGTTTTTCTAGACGAATAGCTAAAACCATAATAGAAAACAGAGAAGGCTCGCAACTTAAAACAACACGAGATTTAGCACAATTAATAGAAAGCGTTGTTCCTAGAAGTGAAAAAAACAAACACCCTGCAACCAGGAGTTTTCAGGCAATAAGAATTGAAATCAATAACGAACTGGAGGAAATAAAAAAAGGTTTGCAACAAGCAATCAACGTTTTAAGCCCAAGAGGCAGGCTAGTTGTTATTTCTTTCCATTCATTGGAAGACAGAATTGTTAAACGATTCATTAGAAATGAATCAGGTCGAAAATTTAACCCAGGCAAGTTGCCAATTAAAGAAAGCAATATTGAACAAGGAATATTAAAAAAAGTGGGCAAGTTTATTAAAGCAGGAAAGCTTGAATTACAATCAAACCCAAGAGCAAGAAGTGCTGTATTACGTGTAGCAGAAAGAGTCTGATTACTTTGTTTTATTCTAAGGTTTGGCTAGGAACGGGGTTGATTATAATTTTACTAATCTCTGCAATGGCAGTCATTATAAGTAAATACCGTTCACGATCATTGTTTATAGATATTCAAAAACAAGAATCAACCCTGGATAATTATGAAGTTGAATGGGGACAATTACAATTGGAATTAACGACTTTAACGGAAGAAAATAGAGTCGAATATGTAGCAAAAAAAAAATTGAACTTGAGAATACCTGAACGAAAAAAAATTATTTACCTTAAACCTTAATGATGAAGGGCTTGAGATTTTCACAAACTGAACATATAAAACCAGCAGTTTTTGCTGTAAGGAGAAAATTATTATTGAGTCTAATTCTGCTAGCCATGGCTGTCCTTCTATGTAGAGCAGTTTTTTTACAGATTTTTGACACTCAATTCTTAAAACAACAAGGTGACCGTAGACATATTGGGGTTGTCACTGTTCCAGCTTATAGAGGGAAAATTGTAGATAGAAATGATGTGCCATTAGCCATTAGTACCCCTGTAGAATCAGTCTGGGTTAATCCTCAGCACTTTAAGGTTGAAGAAAAAGAGAAATTTAGGCAAATAGCCAAGCTATTAAAGTTACCCATTAAAAAAACGAATAGCTTACTCAATGCAAATGATTCAAAACGGTTTGCTTATCTGAAACGAAGAGTTAACCCTGTATTAATTAACAAAATAAAAAACCTACAGGTTAAAGGTGTTTATTTTGAAAGAGAGTTTAAACGTTTTTATCCTTCAGGAGCAGTTTCTGCACATATTGTTGGCTTTACTAATATAGATGATGTTGGTCAAGAAGGAATGGAGCGGGCTTATGAACGAAGTTTAAAAGGAACTACAGGTAAAAAACGTGTTATCAGGGATGGTAGACGTAGAGCTATTAACGATAAAGATATAGAAAATATTAAAGCACCTGTTCCTGGACAAGATATTGTTTTAAGTATTGATCAGCGCCTTCAATATGTAGCATTTAAAGCATTGCAGTCTGGGTATCTTGAGCACAAAGCATTTTCAGCATCAATTGTAGTATTAGATGCAAAAAATGGGGAAATTTTGGCAGCAGCTAGCCAGCCAGCCTTTAACCCTAATAGCAGAAAAGGACTAAAAGGACACTTATATAGAAACAGAGCCATGTTGGATATTTTTGAACCTGGTTCCACGGTTAAACCTTTTGTTGTTGCAGCCGCACTGGATGGTGGATATATAGATGAAGATATGCAAATTGAAACCCATGGGTTTTATAGAGTGGGGCGTAATTTAGTTAAGGATATACATAATTACGGGACGTTGGACTTAATGCATATTTTAAAAAAGTCCAGCAATGTTGCAATAAGTAAGATTGCATTAATGATGCCGAGTGAATATTTTTGGGGGAAATATAATCAATTAGGATTTGGCACTTCAGCAAATGCTGGGTTTCCTGGAGAATCCAGTGGTGAATTACTGGATTTTCAACGATGGCACGATTTTGAAAAAGCGACTTTATCCTATGGCTATGGTGTTTCAACATCAACATTGCAATTAGCAAGAGCTTATACAGCCTTAGCTGATGAAGGAGTTTTACATTCTGTCAGTCTATTAAAGCGTGAAATAGACCATGATGCAAAAAGAGTTTTTACTAAAAAAACAGCTAATCAAGTAAGAGAAATGCTTGAACATGTGCTTGAAAAAGATGGAACAGCTTATCAAGCAAGGGTTGATGGATATAGAGTTGCAGGAAAAACGGGTACAGTAAAAAAAGCCATGGCAGGTGGATATACAGAAGATCGTTATTTAGCTGTTTTTGTGGGACTAGCACCCGCAAGCGACCCACGATTTGTGATTGCCGTCATGGTTGACGAACCTAGTGCAGGAAAATACTACGGTGGATTAGTTGCAGGCCCTATATTTGCCAAGGCTATGGCTGGCGCATTAAGAGCCTATGGTGTAGAACCTGATCAAGAAAACACTATGCCGGTATTACTAACTGAAGCACGATGAATTTGGCGGAATTAGTTGATGGATTAGTTGCTTGCTCATCAAAATTAGAAATAAAAGGCTTATCACTTGATAGCCGGCAAGTTCAAAAAGGATTTGTCTTTATTGCAGTTGCTGGTGCGACTGATCACGGATTACTTTATTTGCACCAAGCCATAAAAAATGGAGCTTGTGCAGTAATTTATGATCCAGATGGAAGTGATTCATTTATTTTAAAAGGACTAAAAATTGATTCCTTGGCAGTAAAAAATTTAGGATTAAAAATAGGCAGCATTGCTAGCCGTTTTTATCAATTGCCATCGACTTTATTAGATGTAATTGGTGTAACAGGAACAAATGGCAAAACGACTTGCAGTCAATTTTTATTTCAAATTATGCCCAACTGTGGCGTAGTTGGGACATTGGGATGGGGTGAAAAAGGCACACTTAAAGAAACAATTAATACTACTCCTGATGCATTAGCAATTCAGGGTATGTTAGCTGATTTTGTTCAGTCAGACATAAAAACAGTTGTGATGGAGGTTTCATCGCATGGTTTACATCAAGGAAGAGTAAATGCGATCCGCTTTAAAGGTGCATTGTTTATAAATTTAAGCCGTGACCATTTAGATTATCACGGCTCTATGGCAGATTATTTACAAGCTAAGCTCATGTTGTTTAAACAAGCTGAATTACAATTTGCCGTTGTTAATACTGATGATAAAAATAGCGAGTTTTTTTTAGCCGCTACGCATAAAAAAGTGAAGAGCTGGGGATTTAGTGTTACTGGAAATATAAGTCACTCAACAGAAAACGTTGTGGCTAATGAAATTGAATTTAATTTGAATGGAATCAATTTTTTTTGTTGCTGGAAAAATGAAAAAGTCTGGATTCAGACAAAAATAGTAGGTGATTTTAATTTAGAAAACTTGTTAGCTGTCATTACCGTGTTATTAGCACAAGGATACGCCTTAAACAGTGCCGCTAGCATGATAGAAAATTTGGTTCCAGTAAAAGGAAGAATGGAAAGTTTTGGAGGTAATGAAAAACCTTTTGTTTTTGTTGATTATGCACACACACCAGACGCTTTAAAAAAGCTGTTGGAATGTTTAGGTAAATATAGTCAGCAAAAACTTTATTTGATTTTTGGTTGTGGTGGTAATAGAGACCAGGGTAAGCGTAAACAAATGGGAACAATAGCTGAGAATTTAGCTGATCACATTGTGCTTACTGATGATAATCCTCGGTTTGAAAGCCCAGAGAAAATCATTCATGACATTATAGATGGATTTAAAAATAAGCACGTTGAAATTATTCAAAATAGAGAAAAAGCGATTCAAAAAGTGATAAAACAAGCAAATCAAAACGACTGCGTTGTTATTGCAGGTAAAGGGCATGAAGACTATCAAGAGATCAATGGAATTAAGCATCCATTTAGTGATCAAGATATAGTCACTCGCGCTTTGCAGAAATGGACGACTTCAATATGAATATGTCCTTGAGTGAAATTGCCTCACATGTAAACGGACGTTTGTCAGGTCAGGATATAAATATTTCCTCAGTCAGCATAGATACTCGCACTTTATCATCTGGCGACCTTTACCTTGCTCTTAAAGGTCTAAATTTCGATGGACACACTTTTATAAACAAAGCAAAAGCAGCAGGAGCTAGTGCTGTTTTAATTGAAAATGAAATTGAAACAGAATGCCCATCAATAATAGTTAAGGATAGTCATTTAGCACTAGCTGAATTATCAGGTGCATGGAAATCCAAAACAAAAGTAAAAACTATTGGTATTACGGGAAGCAATGGAAAAACAACAGTAAAGGAAATGACTGCCGCCATATTAGCCGTTAATTCCAATGTCTTATTTACACAAGGAAATTTAAACAATGACATTGGTGTGCCACTAACACTCTTAAAAATTAATCAGCATCATCAATTTGCTGTGATAGAAATGGGCGCAAATCACGCTGGGGAAATAAAATATAGTAGCCATTATGTAAAACCTGATATTGCAGTTATTACAAATATTGGCCCAGCACATATAGAAGGTTTTGGTAGCCTTGAAAGAACTGCAATTGCAAAAGGTGAAATTATTGGAAGCCTTACTCCTGATGGAGTGGCCATACTTAACAAAGATGATCCTTTTTTCCCCTTGTGGCTGGAATTAGTCGAGATTAGAAAAGTTATTACTTTTGGTTTAGATACTTCAGCAAGTATCAGTGCTAAGGCCATTTATTCAGAAATCAAGAACAATGAATTTTTCACTCACTTTACTCTGATAACAGAAGACGGCGAAATAACCATAAAACTTAGGCTAGCAGGTCAGCATAGTGTAATTAATGCCTTAACAGCCGCAGCCAGTTGTGTTCATTTAAAGATTAATCTTGAACAAATAAAACAAGGACTAGAAAGTATTAAACCGGTAACAGGGAGGTTGCAACCTTTAGTCGACAAACAAGGAAATCTTTTTATTGATGACACTTATAACGCAAACCCCAGCTCTTTAAAGGCAGCCTTAACAGTGCTAAAACAATGCAAAGGGGAACCTTGGGTTGTTTTAGGTGCATTAGCCGAGCTAGGAGGTAATAGTAAACAAATACACAAGGAAATGGGAACACTGATTAAATCTATGGGTATTATTCGTTTGTTTACTGTGGGAGAAGATACCAAATATACCGTTGAAGCATTTGGAAATGGAGCTGAATTTTTTAACTCTCAAGAACAATTAATCAAAGCATTAAAAGAGCAGCGAAAAGATAATGAAACTTTGTTAATAAAAGGTTCCAGAACACAAAAAATGGAAAATGTAGTTGCTGCATTTATTGATAATTTCAGAAGATAAAGGATAGCCATGTTACTTTATTTAAGCGAATATTTAATGAATTTTGATAGTGGTTTCCGAGTGTTTCAATACCTGACTCTACGCGCTATTTTAGGTGCACTTACAGCACTCATTATTTCATTTATTGTTGGCCCGGTTATGATTAAAAAATTGACCAGAAACAAAATTGGTCAATCAATTCGTGCAGAAGGGCCTGAGAGCCATTATCAAAAAGCGGGTACACCAACGATGGGAGGCTCATTAATTCTAGTCGCCATTTCGGTCAGCACATTATTATGGGCTGACCTTGAAAATCGTTATATCTGGGTCGTTTTATTAGTAACGCTAGGTAATGGAATAGTAGGTTTTGTTGATGATTATAGAAAAGTCATGCAAGGAAACAGCGATGGCTTGTCTGCAAAAGCAAAAATATTTTGGCAATCACTTATCGCACTTTGTGCGGGAACTTTTCTTTATGTCTCCGCTGAAGTTGTTGAAGAAACTCAATTTATAGTCCCTTTCTTTAAAGATGTAATGATTGAAATGGGCTGGATGTATATTGTAGTTGCTTATTTTGTCATTGTTGGTTCCAGCAATGCAGTCAATTTAACAGATGGATTAGATGGCTTGGCCATCATGCCAACAGTGATGGTTGCTGCTGCGTTAGGAATATTTGCTTACTTATCCGGTCATATTAATTTTTCAGCCTACTTGGCTATCCCTTATTTACCAAAATCAGGCGAGTTAATTGTATTTTGTGCTGCGCTGGTTGGTTCTGGCTTAGGCTTTTTATGGTTTAACGCCTATCCAGCCATGGTGTTTATGGGTGATGTGGGTGCATTAGCATTAGGAGCGGCACTAGGTGTTTTAGCTTTGTTAGTTCGACAAGAAATTGTTCTCATGATAATGGGCGGCGTTTTTGTCGTTGAAACCATCTCAGTCATCATTCAAGTAGCTTCATACAAAATGCGTGGCAAACGAGTATTTTTAATGGCACCCATTCATCATCATTATGAGCTAAAAGGTTGGCCAGAACCTCGGATTATCGTTCGATTCTGGATTATCACCGTAATTTTAGTCTTAATCGGTTTAGCAACTTTAAAATTAAGATGATGAATAGACAAGAGATTTTAGCATCACTAGACGAACATCTATCTTTGAATGAAAATTCAAAGATTTTGGTCGTAGGCTTGGGTGATACTGGATACTCAGTTGCTAAATTTTTACATCAGCAAGGTTTATCATTTGCAGTCACTGATAGTCGAAAAAAACCTCCCTTTATTGATGAACTTTTACAAAATCTCCCTGACACACCTGTTTTTACAGGAGGGTTTAATCAAACTGCTTTTGATGTTGCAACACATTTAATCGTAAGCCCAGGTATTTCTTTAAAAGAAGTATTAATCCAAAAAGCCATTTTATCAGGAACGAAATTAATCAGTGATATTGACATATTTTCTTGCTCAACAAACAAACCCATTATCGCAATTACTGGGTCAAATGGAAAAAGCACGGTCACAACTATGTTGGGTGACATGGGTAACACTGCAAATATAAAAACAGCTATCGGTGGAAACCTTGGAACACCGGCTTTAGAACTATTGAATGAAAATATCGAACTTTATGTATTAGAACTCTCTAGTTTCCAATTAGAAAGAACATCCAAGCTAAATGCAACGGTAGCAACCGTATTAAACGTATCAGCAGATCATATTGATAGACATGGTGATATAACAACTTATTCAAAGGAAAAACAAGGTATTTTTGCTGGTAATGGCATCATGGTGCTCAATAATGACGATACCATCGTCAAGGCCATGAAAATAAAAAATAGAAAATCAATGACCTTTTCAATCTCTACGGAAACTGGATTTCATCTTGAAATGCAGCAAGGAGAAGAATGGTTAATGAACTCTAAACAACCTTTGATGCGAAAATCGGAATTACCAACAGAAGGTTTACATAACGTGGCTAATGCTCTTGCAGCATTAGCATTGGGAACGGCGGTAAACCTTGACGCTCAATTAATGTGTGAAGCTTTACGTGTATTTAAAGGATTAGAACATCGTATGCAGAGAATTGCTAATGTTAAAGGTGTTACCTGGATTAATGATTCAAAAGCAACAAATATTGGAGCATGCATTGCTGCACTTCAAGGCTATCAGGAAAAAATAATACTAATTGCAGGAGGTGATACTAAAGGTGCTGATATAAAAGAACTTATTCCGTTTATCTACCAGAAAGCAAAACATGTAATTTTATTGGGAAAAGATGCGGAATTAATTGATATAGCCATCAATGGCAGTGTTCCTTCATCCAGAGCTAAAACCATACAAGAAGCTGTACAAATAGCATCAACACTTGCTAAACAAGGCGAAAGCGTTTTACTAAGCCCAGCTTGTGCAAGTTTAGATCAGTATAAAAATTATCAAGAAAGAGGTGAGAAATTTGCAGCCGCTGTAATGGAGTTAGCGGCATGACTAATATACAGGTTTCAAAGAAAAACACCTTCCATGTGGATTTATATTTGTTATTCCTATGTACAAGCATCACTTTTATTGGCTATATCATGGTTGTTTCAGCATCACTTCATTTAGGTGAAAAAGCTACGAATAACATTATGCACTACCCTATAAGACAGTTTGTCCATATTATTATTGGTATTTTTATAGCAGTTGGTATTACATTCATTCCTCTAAAAATTTGGGAAAAAATAGGAGCGTGGTTGTTTATTACAGGACTTGCCCTCCTTGTTTTTGTATTGATTCCGGGTGTTGGTGTAGAAGTCAATGGTAGTATTCGTTGGATTTCATTAGGTGGATTAAGAATTCAAGTCTCAGAAATAATAAAATTTATTTCTGTTGTTTATATGGCTGGCTATGTCACTAGACACCAAGAACATGTTCAGCAATCATCTTACGGGTTAGTCAAACCTTTATTACTATTTTCAATTGCCTGTTTTTTATTGCTCTTAGAACCAGATTTTGGCTCAGCAGTGGTCATTCTAGCAATTGCCATGGGCATTATGTATTTAAGCGGTGCACAGTTATGGCAATTTATAACCATAATAACCATAATTGTTATCCTGGCCACTTTGCTCGTTTACTTTTCACCTTATCGCTGGGCGAGAATTACTGGGTTTATCAACCCCTGGGCAGACCCTCAAGCCTCGGGCTTTCAACTTGTACAAGCACTTATTTCTTTTGGCCGAGGAGAATTATTTGGCGTTGGCTTAGGAAGCGGGATTCAAAAATTATTTTATTTACCTGAAGCTCACACTGATTTCCTATTTTCTGTATTAGCTGAAGAGCTAGGATTAGTGGGTGTTCTTCTTGTTATTAGTCTTTTTACTCTTCTAATATTACACACCTTTGAAATTGCATTAAAAGCTGAGCAGGCTGGAGAGAAGTTTTCATCTTTTGTTGCATACGGCTTAGGTATTTGGTTCGGTTTTCAAGCATTCATCAATATGGGTGTCAACATGGGTGTTTTACCGACTAAAGGATTGACATTACCGCTCATGAGTTATGGTGGGGGAAGTATGATTATTATGTGTTCAGCTATGGCTTTATTATTTCGCATTCATAGTGAAATTATTGAAAAGCAAAAAGCCACACCCAAAGGGAGGTCAAAATGGGTAAGCGCATAATAATTATGGCTGGGGGTACTGGTGGCCATGTTTTTCCTGCACTGGCCGTAGCACTTTTTTTGCAAGATAAAGAGTGGGATGTTAGCTGGATTGGTACACAACGAGGAATTGAAAAAACGGTAGTTCCTGCCCATGGACTAGAAATAGATTGGCTGTCAGTCGCTGGAATTCGAGGGAAAGGAACAAGCACAAAATTACAAAATGGAATTCGTCTGCTTAAATCATTCTGGCAGGTATTTAAAATTTTTCGTCATCGGAAACCTAATGTTGTTTTAGGTTTTGGTGGTTATGTTGCTGGACCAGGAGGAATGGTAGCTTCTTGGTTAAAAATCCCACTAGTGATACACGAACAAAACCGAGTTCCAGGGACAACAAATAAATTATTAATCAATAAAGCAATTAGAATTTTAGAGGCATTTCCTGAAAGTTTTCCTGCACCTTTTAACGCAGCCTTTACTGGAAACCCGTTAAGAACTGATTTTTTAAATTTCCCTAGCAAAAAAGTCTGGACTGAAGAATCAAACAGAGAATTTAGAATTTTAATTATTGGTGGCAGCCAAGGGGCAAAAATATTAAATGATCTTGTACCACTAACAATAGCGAAGATGGACAAGGTAAAAGTAATCCATCAAACCGGAGAATCTGCTTTTGAAGCCGTATCAAAACAATATGAAAAGTCTTCAAGTAATGCACAAGCCGTAAAATTTATAAATGATATTGCTACCTCATACCAATGGGCAGATATGATTATTTGCCGTTCTGGAGCTATGACTATTAGTGAGGTAGCGGCGGCGGGGTTACCTGCTATTTTTATTCCCCTACCTCATGCGATTGATGACCACCAAACAGCAAATGCCAAATATTTAACTGATTCAGGGGCTGGTATTTTGTTGGCTCAATCTGATTTAACAATAGAGACTTTATTAACAGCTATTAAAAAAATTAAAAATTCGTTAAGAAATATGAGCGATCTTACCAAAAGCAAAGCCAAATTAGATGCAACAAATGCAGTTGCCACTATTTGCATGGAGGAAGCCGTCTAATGAATATGCCAGACATTAATATAACAACCCGAGGCTTAGGAGACATAGACAAAATTCATTTTGTTGGAATCGGTGGCACGGGAATGAGTGGTATTGCAGAAGTCTTATCAAACTTGGGCTATACCGTTTCAGGTTCAGACATTAAACAAAGCAGTGTCACCAAAAGATTAGAAAAACAGGGCGTCACTATATACATTGGACATAACAAAGAAAATGTTAAAAATGTAGATGTAGTTGTTACCTCAACTGCGGTTGATAAAAATAATGATGAAATTAAAACAGCCTATTTAAATAGAGTCCCCGTTATACCACGTGCAGAAATGTTGGCTGAACTGATGCGATTTAGATTTGGCATTGCAATAGCGGGTACCCATGGAAAAACCACAACAACCAGCTTAACTGCAAGCATACTTGCTGAAGGCGGTTTAGACCCAACTTTTGTGATTGGTGGACGATTAAACAGTGCAGGAACAAATGCCAAACTGGGTTTAGGTAAATATTTAGTAGCCGAAGCAGATGAAAGTGATGCTTCTTTTTTACATTTACAACCCATGATTTCAGTGGTCACAAATATTGACCAGGATCATATGGAAACTTATGGAGGCAGCTTCCAACGCCTTAAAGAGACCTTTTTAGAATTTTTACATCATTTACCTTTTTATGGCCTAGCAGTGATATGCATTGATGATACAGGTGTTCAAGAAATTCTGTCTGAAATTACCAAACCCATAAAAACATATGGTGTCCACAAGGACGCTGATATTCGCGCGATTGATATTAAACAACAAGGATTACAAACACACTTTACCGTGGTTCGGAAAGGTGATTATCAAAACCTGAAAGTAACCTTAAACATGCCAGGATGGCATAACATGTTAAATGCATTAGCATCAATAGGCATTGCAACTCACTTAAATATTGATGATCAATCTATTATAAAAAGTCTCAAATTATTTCAAGGCATAGGCCGACGTTTTCAATTAAATGGTGATATTAAATTTAACAATGATTTGATTTCTTTTGTCGATGATTACGGTCATCACCCAACAGAAGTTGCAGCAACATTAGAAGCGTTAAATCAGGCTTGGCCAGATAGACGAAAAGTAATCGTATTTCAGCCACATAGATACACTAGAACTAGAGACTTATTTGAAGATTTTGTCGATACATTATCAACAGTCGATGTATTGATTTTGCTTGATATATATACCGCTGGTGAAACAGAAATCATAGGTGCGGATGGAAAATCTTTATGTAGAGCTATTCGTACTAGAGGACAAGTCGATCCCGTGTTTGTCAAAGACCAAAATGACTTGGCAACAATTCTTTCTAGCATTGTACAAGCAGGTGATGTGATATTAACAATGGGAGCAGGTAATGTAGGACAAATTGCAACTGAATTGCCTGAACAGCTGGCTCAAGAATTAAAAATGAAATGAGCAGTATTTTATTAAAAAATGAACCCTTAGCTAAGTATACAAGTTGGCGTGTAGGTGGCTTGGCAGAACAAATGTATAAGCCGGAAAACAAGCAAGACTTAATGGTGTTTTTAACAACATTACCTAAAGATGAAAAAATTTTTTGGATTGGTTTAGGTAGCAATTTATTAGTTCGAGATGGTGGGATTAAAGGCACTGTTATTAATACCAAAGGGCAGTTAAAAAAAATGAGATCAATAGATTCTGAAAAAGTCTATGTAGAAGCTGGCGTAGCCTGTGCTCATATAGCTCGTTTTTGTACAGAATTAGGTCTGACCGGAGCTGAATTTTTAGCAGGTATTCCTGGCACAATAGGAGGAGCATTAAAAATGAATGCGGGTGCTTTTGGATCTGAAACATGGAATATTGTTGATAGTGTCGAAATGATCAATGCAAAAGGTGAGGTGACCGACCGAGAAACAAATCATTTTGAAGTAAGCTATCGATCAGTTAAGGGAATTGATGATGAATGGTTTTTGTCCGTTATTTTGGTTTTAAAAAAAGGTGAGCCTCAAATTAGTCAACAAAAAATAAAAGCACTCTTAGAACAAAGAGCTTTAACTCAACCAACCAATAAGCCAACCTGCGGATCTGTATTTAAAAACCCTCCTGGTCAGCACGCTGCAAAATTAATAGAAGCCTGCGGTCTCAAGGGATATATCTTGGGGGGCGCTTGTGTTTCTAAAAAGCATGCTAACTTTATTGAAAATATGGGTCAGGCAACTGCATTAGATATTGAAAAACTGATTGACTATATTCAGCGACAAGTCAAAGAACAGCATGGTATCACTTTACTGACTGAAGTTTGTAAAGTTGGAGAGCCATTATGAAGCCACTAAGGATTAAAGATGCAAAAAAATTTGGTCATGTTGCTGTAGTTATTGGAGGAGCATCAGCTGAAAGAGAGATTTCTTTATCAAGTGGAATCGCCGTATTTGAAGCTTTAAAAAGGCTCAATATTAATGCAACGGTCATTGATATAAATAGCAACGCCATTACAGCATTAGCTGAGGAAAATATTGACAGAGTATTTAATGTAATTCATGGCCGAGGTGGAGAGGATGGTGTTTTACAAAGTGTTTTACAGATAATGAACATTCCTTATACAGGCTCTGGTGTTATGGCTTCTGCACTGACCATGGATAAGTTACGTACAAAATTATGCTGGAAAGGATTCGGTTTAACTACGCCAAAATGGTTCATTTTAGAAAATAAATCAGATATAGCCCCTTGCATTAAAAAATTAGGTTTTCCCGTCATAGTCAAACCATCTGAAGAAGGATCAAGTATTGGCATGAGTAAAGCTAATAATGCAGAAGAATTAAAAAAAGCATTATTAATTGCTCTGGAATATCAATGTTCCGTGTATGCAGAAGCTTGGGTTAAAGGAGAAGAATATACAGTAGCTATTGTAGATAAAGAGGCCTTACCTGTTATTCGCTTAGAAACACCCAACGAATTTTATGATTTTGAAGCTAAATATCAATCAAACACGACTCAGTACCATTGTCCATGCGGATTAACTGAGCTACAAGAAAAAGAATTGAAATCTTTAGCTTTAAAAGCATGTGCTGTTGTTGGAATAAAAGGTTGGGGGCGAGTAGATATGTTCATTGATGAAATGGGGGTGACCCAATTAATTGAAGTCAACACTGTTCCTGGAATGACTGATCATAGCTTGGTTCCAATGGCGGCTAAAGCAGAAGGGATAGAATTTGATGAACTGGTCTGGCGAATTTTAGAAACCAGTCTGAATGAATAGTACTGCTGTTAAATTTTTTATAGGGATAACTTTTTTAATTATAACCAGCATCATAGGATGGCGAGAAGTGATTAAACAAGGCGCTAATTGGTTACCTATTAAATATGTACGAATTGAAGGTACTTTTCAGTACATAGAAAAAACCAAAATTAAACAAGTATTAAAAGGGCAGGTAAATAATGGTTTATACAATGCAAGTATTAAAAATATTCAGCAATCTGTAGCAGATTTACCTTGGGTAAACAGTGTAAAAGTAAAACGAGTTTGGCCAGATGCAATTGAAATAATAATAACAGAACAGGTACCTATTGCTAAATGGTATTTAACAGAATTAGTTAATAAAAATGGCGACTTATTTAAACCTGATAATTTAAATAAATTTGAATATTTACCTATGATCGCCGGTAACACAGGAAACGAAAAAAAACTTTTAGAAACAATGGCAGATTTAACGATTGATTTAAAAGAACACAATATGAAACTTACAGAGTTTCAAGTTAGTAATAGAAGAGCCTGGACTATAAAAATACAAAATGGAATGGAATTAATACTCGGTAGAAATGAGCCTTTCAAAAACCTTCAACGCTTTTTGAAAACACGACATCTGCTAGGCAAGGAACAATTAGCAAAAATAAAGATAGTTGATTTGAGATACCCCAACGGATATGCATTAGCATGGAAGTCAACAGAAGAACAAATCGACTGGAAACTGTTAGCAGATAAAAACCAACATATAGCGGAATGACCATGGCAAAAAAAACAGATCGTAACATCATAGTTGGGTTAGATATTGGTACTTCAAAAGTAGCAGCAATAGTCGCAGAACATACTGGGAATGATGAAATTGAAATCATTGGTATAGGGGTAGCACCATCAAAAGGCCTTAAAAAAGGTGTCGTGGTTAACCTTGAATCAACTGTCCATTCCATTCAACGAGCAATTGAAGAAGCTGAACTCATGGCAGGATGCCAAATTAAATCAGTATTTGCTGGCATTGCTGGAAGCCATATTAAAAGCCTCAACTCTCATGGAATTGTTGCTATTAAAGAAAAGGAAGTCACTCAATATGATATTGACAGAGTGATTGATTCAGCTAGAGCGGTTGCCATTCCAGCTGACCAAAAGATTCTTCATATACTTCCTCAGGAATTTGTTATTGACCAGCAAGATGGAATAAAAGAACCCATCGGAATGTCAGGTATTCGATTAGAGGCCAAAGTACATATGGTGACTTGCAGTGTGAGTGCCGCGCAAAATATTATTAAATGTATTAGACGCTGTGGTCTAGAAGTTGAAGACATTGTGCTTGAGCAACTGGCATCTTGCACATCAGTGTTAACTGAAGATGAAAAAGAGCTCGGTGTTTGTTTAATTGATATAGGGGGTGGAACAACAGATATTGCAATTTTTTCTGATGGTGCAATCAAGCATACTGCTGTTATTCCTATTGCTGGCGATCAAGTCACCAATGATATAGCCGTAGCATTAAGAACTCCAACAAAAAGTGCAGAAGAAATTAAGTGTAAACACGCTTGTGCACTAACTCAATTAACAGATGCTGAGCAAATATTAACCGTTCCCAGTATTGGCGACCGAGAACCAAGAAAAATATCATCTCAGAACCTGGCAGAAATTATTGAACCACGTTACGAGGAGCTAATGCTTCTAGTACAAGCAGAACTTAGAAGAAGTGGATATGAAGACTTGATAGCTGCAGGCATGGTATTAACTGGGGGCAGCTCTAAAATAAAAGGATTAACCGATCTAGCCGAGGAAATTTTCCACATGCCTGTCCGGATGGGATTTCCTCAGCATGTGTCGGGTTTAACAGATGTCGTACAAAACCCTGTTTATTCAACAGGGGTGGGGTTGTTGTTATTTGGGAAAGATCACCAAGGACGATCAACAGGGTTAAATGCTGATGGGAAAAGTTTGTTTGCAAAGATAAAAAATTGGTTTCAGGGTAATTTTTAAATTTAGTTATAAATAATTTTACAGATGAGGAAAATAAAATGACATATGAATTAATAGATGAAATGAGCAGCGATAATGCAATTATAAAAGTGATTGGTATCGGCGGCGGCGGCGGTAATGCAGTCGATCATATGATGGAAAATCATATTGATGGCGTACAATTTATGTGCGCAAATACTGATGCTCAGGCACTACGTAGATTAAAAGTTGAAACAAAAATTCAATTAGGTGTTGAATTAACAAAGGGTCTTGGAGCAGGAACCAAGCCAGAAGTTGGTAAACAGGCGGCAGAAGAAAATAGAGCTCACATAAAAGAAGTACTAGAAGGTGCTGATATGGTATTTTTAACTGCAGGCATGGGAGGAGGTACAGGAACAGGTGCTATCTCTGTTATTGCCTCTGTTGCTAAAGAACTAGGCGTCCTAACTGTTGCAGTTGTCACAAAACCTTTTGATTTTGAAGGAAAAAAGAAAACAGCTGTAGCCGATGCAGGTATTAGAGAGCTGGAGAAGCATGTTGATTCATTAATCACTATTCCCAACCAAAAATTATTACCTGTACTAGGTAATAATCTATCGCTACTTAATGCATTTAAAGCAGCAAATAATGTTTTATTAGACGCGGTACAAGGTATAACAGAACTAATTACTAACCCAGGATTAATCAATGTTGATTTTGCCGACGTTAAAACTGTTATGTCTAATATGGGGCCTGCCATCATGGGTTCTGGCACTGCAAGTGGAGATAATAGAGCTAGAGAAGCCGCTGAAAAAGCAATCGCGTGTCCACTACTAGAAGATATTAATTTACAAGGTGCAAATGGTATATTGGTAAATATTTCAGCTTCTGATATTGATTTAACTGAATTTGATGAAATTGGAAGTATTATGCATGCTTATGCTTCAGAAGAAGCTGATATGAAAATTGGTACAGCAATCAACCCAGACATGGGTGATGAAATTAAAGTGACCGTAGTTGCAACAGGAATGGGGGATACGACGCATCTAACTTCCCCTATACAACTAGTACAAAGAGCAGCAACAGGCGACGTTAATTATGATGTTTTAGATAAACCAACCGTTATACGTCATAGCAAACAAGAAACCAGAGAAACGCGTTTTGGAGCACAACCTAAGAATGACCAGGAATTAGATTATCTTGATGTTCCAGCATTCTTAAGGCGTCAAGCGGACTAAGAAAAGCACCTGTAAAATTAATAGCTTTTCATTTATCTTCTGCCTTATGTTGACATTATTTTCATACCGTTTGATTAGAGTGTTGGCACATGGCAGACTTGGTATCTATTAATCTCCTCCGAGGAATGCACTTAAATTCAGTATGGGAAAGAGCTATTGTTTGTTATTTTCATAGTTCAAAGTATAGCTAAAATATCCAGCTTAACAATAAGATAAGACATTAAATACAAAAACTGTTAAGTAATACCTATAAATAATCTTTCAAAACTTTTTTACACCTTCTATCCTACACCAAAGGAAAGAAGTACATCAATTAGGAGAAAATAGAATATAAAATCTTTTTAGACGATTTCTATTATCCTAGAACTATCCTCAAAAATAGACTCATAAAAATATGATAGAATCGCCTGTTATTTTATTTATTTAATATCCCATTATGATTAAACAAAGAACCCTGAAAAATACAATTCGAGCAACAGGTGTAGGGCTGCATAGTGGTGATAAGGTTTATTTAACGCTACACCCGGCTGAAATAAATACAGGCATTAATTTTCGGCGTGTTGATTTAGACAAACCAGTAACAATTCACGCGATCCCAGAAAATGTTGGTGAAACTATGCTTTCAACCACTCTAGCCAAAGATGGAGTGAAAGTTGCCACAATTGAACATTTATTATCAGCACTAGCTGGACTTGGAATAGACAACGCAATTGTTGATGTTAGTGCCGCCGAAGTTCCAATTATGGATGGAAGCGCGGGACCCTTTGTTTTTTTATTACAATCTGCAGGTGTACTTGAGCAAGAAGCTCCCAAACAATATATTCGCATCATTAAACCAATTCGTGCAGAAATGGATGATAAATGGGCTGCTTTTGAACCCTATGATGGTTTCAAAGTGACTTTTACCATAGATTTTGATCACCCAGCTTTTCCTGACCATTTAAAAACATCTGTCATGGACTTTTCCTCCACAACATTTGTTAAAGAAGTAAGTAGAGCAAGAACCTTTGGCTTTATGAAAGATATTGAATTTTTAAGAGAAAATAATCTGGCATTGGGGGGTAGCTTAGATAATGCAATCGTTGTCGATGATGATAAAGTTTTGAATGAAGATGGACTACGTTATGCCGATGAGTTTGTAAAACATAAAATACTAGATGCAATTGGTGATTTATATTTACTAGGTCATAGCCTTATTGGTGAATTTAAAGGTTTTAAATCAGGCCATGCACTCAACAATAAACTATTGCTTACCTTGTTAGAAAATAAAGATGCATGGGAAAAAGTTTCATTTGAAAATGAAGATGAAGCTCCTATAACCTTTATGCCATCAGACCTCACACCTTTTCAAGAGCCTAATTAAATAAAGTAAACCTTTTAGTGGCCGAGTTAAGTAAAGATACTCTAAGCTATAAAACTTTATTTTTTAAAGTATTTCCTAGTTTATTTAAAGCATTTTTTAGTTTTTTATCATCCTGCTCTTCTGCCGAATTTATAATAAAATCAATATTTTCAATAGATGGAAAGTTTTTTTTATTTTTTTTCTCTATCTCATTAGTTTGCGGAATAATCTTAAACTGAACAGTTTCAAAATAGCCTAGGTTATCCTCCGATACTGTTTGTAAGATAGTTCGATGATAAAAACGAAGCTGAGAAGACCAGACAGCAGAATTAGTATAAAGAGATAGTTTCTTTTCTGAGGCAACACAATATAAAACGTGAATGGAAAGATGATTAGGCAGTATTGATTTTATCTTTTGTAACAATTTAGACTGAATATCAATTTGGTATTGATAGTTTGCAATTATTTTTTGATCATAATTTAGTACCGGTTTAAAAAAATTTTTCTTATAAGCCACTGAGCAATCTTCCAAAAAATATTTCATTAGTGCAAGTGTTTATTCTTTACACTCTTTTTATATTCATTTAATAAACATTTAACAGACTAGAGAAACGAAACCGGCGTCACAAAAAAACATTTAACAACATACTCTTATATATAAATCAGTTACTATAGAGCATCTCAATTAATTGTGGACTAACTATGCACCCGTTATAGCGCCTTGTTACCAACAAAAAATCAACTCGCTATAAATTCCCTATCCAAGACTGCACTAAGTATAACAAAATCCAGGCAATGCTGAATATATCACTTGTTAGACAGAGAATATGAGTAAAGAACTGCTTCAAATGAAAAGACTGAAAGATAGTGTATACAATGCCTTGTCAGATCAAGTAAAAAACTTACAACTCATTCCCGTTACAGCAATAAAATTATTACAACTAACAGCTAAAGAAGATAGCGATTTTCATGATCTATCAAAAATAATTGAAACAGAACCCGCCTTAGCAATTCAAATTTTAAAAACGGTTAACTCCCCTCTATTTAATTTTCCACATCCAATTAACTCGATACAACGAGCAGTCAGTATGCTCGGTTTTTCAAATATTCGTAGCACGGCAATAAAATTATTGTTTTATAACAAGCTCATTGCCAAACCTACAGGCCAAAGTTTTGATTTACTTTATTTCTGGCAACACTCTTTATTTGTAGCAACTCTAGGGCGTGAGATTGCTGTTAAACTAAACCACTCTGATCCTGACCTACTCTACACTGCAGGCTTACTTCATGATATAGGAAAGCTAGTTTTGGAGTCACATGGAAAACTCAGTTACAGTGAATTTATTTCAGCAAATACAAATATCACTCCCTTAACATTAAAAAATGAACTCATTTTTTTTGGTATTAACCATGAACAAATCGGACATATTATCTGCCTTGATTTAGAACTACCTGAAGTGATTACTTCTGTTGTTGCTAATCACTATGCTGAGCCTGATAACCATTTTGAATTTAAATTAGAAAACGCTATCATCACATTTGCTAATTACCTTGCGGGAATACATGGCCTTGGCTCTTTTTATCAAGAGCAACCATCCGTTTTACCAAATTTGGTTAGTAAATTTATTGACATTAAAAACATTGATATTGACTCTTTATTTACCCATGTGGATAAAGAAATGCAAGAAACAAGTAAATTTTATGGCATCCAGTTTCCGACCTTAAATCAATTACGAATACAACTCATTCAGAGTTCTATAGAATCAAACCAATCTAATTCACAACCAACACAAACTAGTCCACAGGCAAAACCCAAACAATCCAATTTGCTTTCCACCCTAACTATTCCGCATCAAAGTTTAAACCCTGAGTCTTTCATTCCTCAAACCTTACGAGCAATTCATAAAAGTTTTAATTTTGATCGCGTATTTATGCTCAGCATGTTTTCAAAAAACCGGAGTCTATACTCTAAACATTGCTGGCCACCCAACAATCCCACAAATAACCTTGACCAGTCATTAGAAATTAAAATTGATACTTTAACGGGTGATTTATTAACTTGCTTAAGATCAAGGCACCCTGCAATTATTACTAACAAACATTTTAAAAATCGTAGCCTTCTTAATCAGATAGGAGTTATCGAATTTATTGCCATCCCTATTTTAAGAAATAAACGTCTGTGTGCTGTTCTTTATATTGATAATAAGTTTTCTCAAGATCCTCTAAAAGTAGAGAGCCTTACACAAATAGCACCTATAGCCAAAGAGCTAGGATCTGCATTATTTAACGCTAGATGCTTTGAACTTGAAAAAAATAGAGCTGAAATAGACTCTTTAACTGGATTATCAAATAAACGCATGATCAATGATTTTCTCGAAATTTTATTTTCTGACAAGAAAAGGGATCTAAGTAGAATTGGTATTGGGTTTTTAGATATAGACTATTTCAAAAAACTTAATGATGAATGTGGACATCACTCAGGTGATGAAGCATTAGTCCTTGTTGCAGATGTACTCCGCAGCCTTACCAGAGAAGGAGATTTTGTAGGCCGGTATGGCGGTGAAGAGTTTATTTTTGTTTTAGTTGACTGTACCGAAACAGAAGCTCATCAATATGCAGAAAGAATTCGTGCAGAAATTGAAACAAAAGGAATTGAATTCCAACATAAATTCAATAACAACAAACTCACTGCAAGTATTGGTATTGTTATGTACCAACCTCAATATAAAAACCATACCCAGCTAATAGCCATAGCTGATAAGGCGATGTACCAAGCCAAAAAAAGTGGTCGAAATAATGTTGTTTCTCTACCCTCAAAAAAACAAACCCAAAACAAGATAGTGTCAATAAAACGTTCTTGATACTACAAAATAAATGATAAAAATAGGTTAATAATTCTTATGAGAAGTATATTAACTTACATCATCGCCTTTTAGACCGAGTCTTTGCATAACCGCTGATCTAAACCCTCTAGCAACAGGCACTTCTTTTTTACTATGTGTATAAATAGTTGCTCTATTTGTATCAGGCACCCTACCGAACTCAAGCACTGCATCTGGGTTAACTATAAATTGTTTTTGAGATTGAAAAAAATTAGTTTTTTCCAGTATTAATTTAAGTGTTAATTCAGTGTAATAAGATTTATCCTCACAGACAACATATATACCTGCCGGGCCCCTTGACTCAACAAATTCAATCTCTTCAAGTTTGATAAACCTGACTCTGTTATTAGAATAAACCGGAATACGTTCTAAAGAACGGTCAGGAAATGGAGCGGGTTGGTTTTTTGTTCCAGAACATTGCTCTCTAATTCGTTCAATAGTAGTTTCTAACCGATCATCTAGCACTGGTTTTTGTAGATAATCTAATACATTTGCCTCAAAAGCTCTTAAGGTATATCGACTATAAGAAGAGACAATGATAATATGAGGCTGATGCTCATCAACATCCATATAATCAAGTAAAGTAAAACCTAATTCAGGCCAGTCTTCACTCTGCGTAGGAACATCATAATCATGCCCAGGCAAACAAATATCCAAAAAGATAATATCTGGTTTATGCTGACGAATCAGTTTCATTGCTGAGAATAAATCACCACATTGGTCGGCTATTTCAATATCCTCATATTTTTCTAAGGCAGCCGATAGCTCCTCGCGTGCTGAAATTTCATCTTCTATAATGAGAGCTTTTATCATTTTTTTACTCCTTTAATTACTATTTTGCTTTGTTTCTATCACTATGGGTAATAGTATGGTGACAAGAGTGTATTCATTCTCTTTACAATCAACATCAATACCATAGCTTTCAGAATTAAATTGAGATTTGATCAGTTCATCGACCATTTTCATTCCTGCACCGGCCAATGTATTATTAGTTTCGTTGTCGTTATAAGCACCCACGTTATCTTTTATTTCAATCGCCATCAATTGATCACTTATTTGACGAACTCGAATATTAACCTCACCTATCGCAGGTGGCAGAAGCTGAGAAACACCATGTTTAATCGCATTTTCAACAATTAATTGTAAAATAAATTGGGGGATTTGAGCCAATTCAAGGTTTTTATCAACATTGACTGTCGTATACAAACGGTCTTCAAACCGTTCCTGCTCAATCTTCAGATATTTTTTTAAAAATTCTATTTCATGTTTTAAAGTGATGAAGTGGTTGGCTGGTGATACTCTTTCTCGCATCAGTTCAGCAAGTACCCCCATTAGCATTCTGGCTTTTTTAGTATCTTTTCTTGTAATAGCTGAAATAGTTGCCAGTGCATTACCAAAGAAATGTGGATTAACTCGTGCCAACAAATATTTATCCTGTAAAGTCGCCAGTTTTTCAGGGTAACGCGCGGCCAGAATTTGTTCTGCAAGCAAACTAGCTAAATTCTCAGCCAAATCTCGATTTACCCGAGGGAAAAATCTGTTTTTTGACTCAAACAATACCAAAGCACCTTCAACCTTATCTTCTATTGTTATTAATGTTATGTGAGCCGAATGTAACGGACATTGTGTGGATTTTTTGCAATGGAACACCTCCGAGTGCCCATCAATAAAAACGGTATTGTGGCTGTCCAATGCTTCTTTAATTAGCTCATTGGTAACTAAGTCGCCAGCACGATGATGTTCATTACCTGCTCCAACAAAAGCGATAACTTTACTACGATCTGTAAAAGCTACTGCGGCAGCACCTGTTTCTGATTTAACGATGAGTGCCAATTCTGTTGCCGTCTGTGTTAATGAAGTATTTTGTTTTAATACACTTGCAAGACGCTTTGCAATGCTCAAAGCATTCCCCGATAATGCCGTATCTAAGCGCTCGTAGTCGTGTAAAATTCCTACACACAACATAACGCCTAAGCTATTAGCCAATAACATCGGTAGCGAAATCGCTTGTATCAGTAGTAAATCGTTTGTTACCAAAAACACAAGAGCCTTGTTGATTGATTCAACAAATAAGGTCGTTAGCAAAGCAATCTTCCAGCTAAAGCGTTCTTCAGGCCTGAATTTTAATAAAAGAAGGTAAACTAATCCCGCGATTAACCCAGCTAAGGTGGTCGTTAAAAAACATATTTCTGCTGTAATTCCACCAGCCAAGTAGCGAACAAAGCCCGAACTAAACCCAACACAAACACCTAAAATAGGACCACCCAGCAAACCAGCCAATATCGCACCAATGGATCGTATATTGATCATCGCCCAAGCACTGGCCTCATGGCCTAAATGAACTTTTATTGCGAGCAAGTTTCCCAAAATGGAGAGTAGCGTAAACAATCCATATAACCACAACCAATCCCGTCGACGTAATTTATTTTTTACCAGAAATGAAAATGCAGGCGAATATTTATTAAATAAATAAACGATGGCAAATAACACACAAACGTAACTAATTTCTGAGAAAATAAGTTCAGGGCTTATCCAGTTCTGGTAGAAACGTTCTATATAGGCCTGAATGGTTACTATTGTCTGGTCAATTTGCATCAAAATATCGAGGCAACGTTAGAATGGCTTTGGTATATTTATCAACTTCACACTCAAATTTCAGGCCGTATTGATTAGAATTAAATTGTGTCCGAATCAGCTCAACTATCATTTTAATTCCATAACTTCCTTTTTTTTGAGCATCATTTTTTTCTTCTTCAGAATAAAGCCCTGCATTATCTGACACCTCAATATTAATTAGCGCGGGGTCTTTAGAGCAATAAGCACGTACGTGGATTCGCCCCATAGCCGGTGGTAATAACTGACTTGTACCATGCTTAATCGCATTTTCCACCAATAGCTGCAATATAAAGCCTGGTATTAAAACATCACCTACGACTTTATCGACGTCAATAGTAAATAGAAGCCGATCTTTAAAACGAGCCTTTTCAATGCAGATATAACTGTTCAACAGCTCTATTTCCTGTGTCAGAGTATGACTCTCATTTTCTGGGTTCAATCGTTCACGCATCAGATAAGCCAATTGTTTCAATAAATCTATCGCCTCATCTTTATCTTTACGAATAATTGAAATGATCGTATTTGATGAATTTGACAAAAAATGTGAATCAACTTTTGCATGTAGATGCTTTAATCGGGTATCAATAAGTTGATCATGATAACGAGATGCCAAAATTTGTTCAGAAAGCAATTTGGCTAAACTGGTACCTAATTCTCGACTGATTTTTGGGAAGAAGGTATGTTTGGGTTCAAACAACAAAATTGTTCCTTCTGCTTTTCCTTTAACAATAACAGGGATGATCAATGCAGAATGCAACGGACAATTATCATCAGATTTACAATGAAAATAATCTTCATAGCCATTTAGGTAAATCGTTTTTTTTGTCTCAATCGCCTTGTGAATCAACTCTGTTGCAATCTCATCACCCAGTAAATGATGATCGGAGGCAATACCCACAAATGCAAGCAGCTCATGATTTTTAGTCATCGCCACTGCCGCTGCCCCTGTTTCTCCCTGCAATGTTTTAGCTATAAATTTTGCTGTTAATTCAATTGGTAATTTTCTTTTAAAAACTCTGGCAAAACGCTCAGCCATTTTGATAGCATGGATAGAAAAAGTTTTACCAATACGATCATAGTCACTAAGAATAGTGATAAATAATGCCGCACCAATTCCATTGCCTAAAATATTTGGCACGGTTGTAATTTGAATCAAAGCAATGCCTTTAGCTAACGGAGCATTACTGATTATGACCAATACTTTCATCACGACTTCACCAAGACAGGTCGTAATAAAAACTAGCTTCCAGTTAAACCGTTGCTCTGGGTGTGTCTTTAACACAATAAGGTAGACAAACCCTGCAATTAATCCAGCCAAGGCTGTTCCAAACGCCCCACCTATAGCAGCATCGCCGCCCATTAGATAGCGGTAAAAACCTGAACTGGCTCCAACAGTCAATCCTAATAATGGACCGCCCAGAAAACCGGCTAAAACAGCACCAATAGCACGGCTTTCTACTTGTATATTGGCTTGTAATTCTGATGGAGGTAATTCTTCAGCAAAAACAGCCGGTTCAACATCAATAATTTTTACTTGGGTCCAAGTATTATTTTCAGCTTGAATAGTGACTAAATCACCCAAGACTGAGCCAATAATTGAAATAACAGCAAAAATTGCATATAAAGCCAACCAGTCTCTTTTTCTCATTGAGTTTTTAATCAATAATTCAAATGCTTTGGATTTACTAAATAAAAAGGCAATAAAAAACATAACCGATACACGCTGAAACATTGCGTAAATCAGCTCTCCATTAACCCAGCCTTCAGTTGCATTAAAGTGCTGAACTATAGATTCTAATTGTGCTGTCCATTCAGTCATAAGCATTAGTATTCAAGGTAAAAAATATTAAACCAAAGAAAATTATGTTAAAAAAGTTGATGTCTCGTATTGTTTTCACCCCTCACCAAATCGGTAGGTTTGTCGCTTTATGATCTTGTGAAAAACTATGTAAGATATCAATTTTGCTTGCCAACATGGATATTTACTTTACCACAGGCCAACTCTTACCCGCCGCATCCACCACAGCCGCCACTACACCCACCTCCTGAACAACCCCCATCGCCACTACCACCACTTGCACAAGCTATATGGCTAGCACAAAAACTATTATCTGATGCAGAAGCTTTATTCTGGCAGTCTAACAAATAGGTAAAGCCGTCTTCAATATTTAAAAAACTATCAATTGCAAATAAACGAGGAAGACATAGAGGTTCATGTGAGTTTATCCTTTCTCGTGAGCATGCGAGATTCCAAGCCCTTTTAATTCCTTCTTGTGCCGTAGTTTTAGATTTCATTGCTTCTGTAGGCGTATGATGCAAAAACCATCCAAAAGCATTCTCACAAAATTTTTCATACTCTTTAGTAAAAAGTATAAATTCATGCCATGCTACATCAACAATTTGCGATGGCATTGATACGCTGCTTTTATTAGCTTGATTACAGATATAAAAATAATCTTTTAATGCTTCAAACACTTTATCTATATCGCTATCACTAAGGCTTGGATAATTATCTATTAGCTTCTTTCTTATTGAAACATTAAATTTATATTCTGAAATAAAAGCTAACTGTGCTTCTTCTTTTTTTGCAGAAAGATGAAGAATAAAAAAGAAAATAAATAAAAAAAATAAAAATGACCCCATAATTAGCTCCCTGATTCTTTAACTGGATTTTGTCAAGTGTTGATAAACAGCATAAACTACCAAACTTACATTTGGCATCTCTTTATAAACTAAGAGGGCAAATCTAGTAGATAAGTGGTCAGAAAGAAAGACACTCTCACCATCAAGTTATTATCTGAAAATAGTTGTTGAATACGGTGTCTATAGTTCACGCGGTCACGGATGCGGATTTCTATCGGTCTCTTTTTGCCGATAGACTATGTTGCTAAAATGCTTGGTTAGGTGGGTATTTTTTAAAGCGATGTGGAATCAATAGCTTGCGCCATAAATCCGCGCCCAACTGATTTTCTAGGATAATCATTGCAAATTGTTTTATACCACTTTTGAAGGCAAAACCACCAAAGAACTTACCATCCTTAAGTTCACCAGAGGGATTAATAGATATCTAATGATTCTATAAACTCAGGACTTGCACTCATAATAATGGTGTAATTTAAAGCTTGAGTGCTATTGGCTGCACGATATTAGGATAATAATCACCATCCTAATAAGTAGGCAGAAAAAAGCCCTACATGTACTTAAGGGCACTTCTATTAATTAGTGAAGGAATAATTTTGACCTCAATTTTTTCATCCACAATTAATAAAGGAGCCCTTAATTTTTATTTTTCTCCATAGTCGCTTGCCATGCCATATTTTAAGCATAGGCAAAGAAATTCTGAATTCCGATTAACAGATATTTACGACATTAAATCAGAAAATTTACTGTCATCATTAATGTCGAGTCAATCTTTCAATGATTCGTTTATTCAGATTTTGTAATGGCCGATTATTGAACGGATAATGGTCTGGCGATGTATCTGTTAAGATTGTCTTAAAAGTATCCATTTGTTCCTTAGAAATTTTGACAGGTTTTTGCATTACATACCAGTCTACAATTTCACTACATGGAGGCGTTGTTAAAGAACCTTTATAGGTATAATACTTACGACTATGTTTGGGAATTAAATTTTTAGCATTTACATATTCTTCATCGGCATGAGCGGTATCAATAATATATTCACCACTATCTTTGTCAAAAGGAGCATGGGTTAACGCTTGACCTAATGCTTTATTTGGGGATTCAGATAAATAATTCATCATTACGCCAACAACTGCTAAACGCCCTGACTCACATTGATGAACAAGATGAGCTTCCATTGGAAAGGAATTACCTCCAACACCATGCTCACTTCTGGTATGAAAATGGAATTGAAGCAAATCGCATCGTTCTTTACCAATTTTAATGTAGTTTTCTGACTCCTCTTCATACTCAACTTCAGTAGTGTGACCATTATTTTTTACGACCAATTCAGTAGGGCGATAATGAAATCTGATAGGGCGCAAATTTTTATTATGTTCGACACCAAAAATGTCGATAGGTGACTGAGTATCACCTGAACATTCAGGAAATTCATCTGCCCATTGATTTGGTGGTAAAGAACACTCTGGCTCTGGCCCGTAACAAAACTCAATATCAGATGCGACTGATAAAGTCGGATTAATTGTGCTTAGAAATACAGCAAAACTTGTTAATAAAAAATATTTTTTCTCTCCTATAGTTTTTTGTTTATTAATCGCCCCTTAAGTTATTATTTTGATTAGCTTTTAGCAGGCAAAGTATTTTTGTACTGTGAATGCATTTGGTACGATTAATATACAAAGACTATCGTTAATCTTTTTAGTTCCCCATCTTAATAACAAGTCATGTAATAGATTAATCTGAATTTTATCAGAGAGGTAGCGGTTAATTCCTTGTTTAAGGCACTAAAGGGAGTTTAACAAATGTGTGGAAAAGATAGACATCGTTACAAGTCTTTGTGCCAAACTATCTATGATTGCTTTGCAATAGATATGTTTTTTAAGAAATAAGCTACTTTTTTGATGCGAAGAATAAGTTTAGTTATTAAGATTTTAATAATGCATGTTTAAAAACTTCTACAGATTGAGGTCTTTTCATAGGGTCAATTTGCATTGCCCAATCAATAGCATGTAGTAACTGGTGGGGGTATTTATTATTAAACACTTTAACCGCTGGAATAATAGTTTTTTTAGCGACTTTTTTAATATCAAAAGCTGGGGCTTTACCACTTAAACAAAAATACATTGTTGCGCCAATTGAGTAAATATCTGTCCAAGGACCTAATTGAGAATTTTTAGAATATTGTTCAATTGGGGAAAACCCATGAGATATTATTGTCGAATGGTTACTTTTAGGTTCAGAGGTAAATTTTTGTGTAGCACCAAAATCTAAGAGTACGGGCGTGCTATTCGGTCGAATTAAAATATTACTTGGCTTAATATCAAGATGAAGAAAATTTTTCTTATGCATCATGCTAATTCCTGCAAGTAGTAGATTAAACATTTTAATTAACTGTTTTTCAGTCACTTTTGATTTTTTATTTTTTATTACCTTATCTAAGGTACTACCCTTATCATAAGTCATTACCATATAAACCGTATCATTAGCTTGAAAAAAATTAATGACATTAACAATATTAATATGTTTAAGATTTGCTAATGCTTTTGCTTCTTTAAAAAAAAGAGCTCTCCCTTTTAAAAATAAGGCTTCTGTCTCTTTACTATTTGGAACAATCACATTATTCCAAGTTCTATGGGCGAATTTCCGTGGCAAATATTCTTTAATGGCAACTTGAGCTTGATTGGACAATTGTCTAGCAAGATAAACAGAACTAAAACCTCCATGAGCAAGTTCACGTTCAATAATATACTGGTCTATAATGGTGCCTGGTTCAAGAAAATTCCATTGTTTAGGATAGGTTTTGGGATCGTAATAGGCGGCCATTTGTTTTTTCTGTAGAGATGATATTTTGTGATCAAAGATAATGCTTTTTTCTGAACTTAAGGTTAATTAAGATTTATTTTTTTATTTAATGATACAAAATTGCAGATACTCATTATTATAGTTGCTTCTTAAAATCGGATTATCAAATAATTAAAGATAGGGTAATAAATGATAAAAAGTATGACTGCATTCGCTAATAGTGAAGCAGAAATAGAAAATTTAATCATAAATTGTGAATTACGTTCAGTAAATCATCGCTATTGTGATATTTCAATTAAATTACCTGAAAACTTAAGGTATACAGAAGCTGGCCTACGATCTTTAATTGCATCACAACTAAAACGTGGAAAAATAGAATGCTCTTTAAGATATAAAAATCAATCTGGTAATAAACATAAAATTATAATTAATGAGGGTGCTGTTAAGGCTTTATTACAAGCAACGGAACAAATTGAAGAACATATGCATGGACAGAAGTTTTTTTCAGCGATGGATGTCTTAACTTTCCCTGGCATTCAACAAGAACCAGAAACGAATAAAGATATTTTATCTTCTGCTGTTACACACTTGGTTGAAGAAGCGCTTAAACAAATGCTTGATGCCAGGAAACAAGAAGGTTCTCAATTAACCCTTTTAATAGAACAGCGGTGTCAAAAAATTCTTGCATTAGTTGAGGCGGCTAATAAAAGATTACCTGAAGTATTGGAGAAAATCCGTACTAAAATAAAAAATAGGCTATCTGAGCTAAATGCAGAGCCAGATTTTGATCGCTTAGAACAAGAAATGGTTTATCTTGTCCAAAAACTGGATGTTGCAGAAGAATTAGACCGATTAAATACACATACTAAAGAGGTCTTAAATGTTTTAATTAAAGATGAGGCCGTTGGCCGTCGTCTTGA
>CAZZIX010000001.1:0-49337 GCA_964654345.1 uncultured Methylomarinum sp. | reverse complement strand
GCAACCAATTATTTTTATTATAAGTTTCGTTATTTATTAAATCCTCAGTCCTTAAAGCGTTAGTTTCACGCCTTGATGCGATAGAAAAAGATAGTTTACGTGAGAAAAATCGTTATGAGAAATCAAGCATAAACCCTTGTTCAGATAGCGTATTGGAATCTATTCAAAAGATATTGGCTGTATTGAATGAAGAGAAAATCAATTTGGAAAGGTTGATAGATATACATATTAATCAATACGCGTATTTAAAGCATAATCATGCTCTTTTACAGTCTATTCCAGGTGTAGGCCCCGTTGTTTCAAGGTACATGTTGATTGTTATAGGCAGTCGTACATTTAAGTCAGCATCACAATGTGCTGCATATATTGGATTAGTACCCATACAAAATGAATCAGGATCTAGCCTCAGGGGAAGGAGTAGATTATCTAAAGCTGGAAACCCAGTCATCAGAGCTAAGCTCTATATGGCTGCTATTTCAGCGCTACAACATAACCCTGATATTAAAATACAAAATCAGAGATTGCTAAAAAATGGTAAATCTAAAATGAGTGCGTTATGTGCTGCAATGAGAAAATTAGTACACATTTGCTTTGGTGTTATAAAACACCAAAGACCTTATCAAGTTCAGGCCAATTTATTATGACTTGAACCTGGTGCTGAGAGATGGTATCTGCGTCCAGCTTCAACTCCGCACAAAAGCCGCTCCGTTTCCCTGATTTTCAGCGTTGGTGTAGCAAATACCTGTATCATGACCTACGGCACTCATTATCTGTGTCTCACATCCTTTTTCATCCCGCGCATTACACATGACTTGCCATCAATCGCCAGTGAGATATCGTCCTGAGCATAAACGTTGTTCTAGACTGTGAATGCCAATTCAAGTTCGCCTGGATTAACTCTGACCAGCAAGTCTCTGAAAATACTCAGGCTTGGTACTAAGTATCACCCTTTGAGTATCGACAGCGGAAATGGATTCATAGCTTCGCATGCCGCATAAAACTGTGGCTGTCGCAACCCCTAAAATGGTTAAGAGTCTGTCTCGCAGCCTCTTGGTTCGTCGAGGGTCGTCTGAAGTGGCTACACTAAACCGGACACACAATATAAAATAACCTGAAAAAAGGAAAAGTGCGTCTAAACATGAGCGATGAACCAAAAAAACCGACTAGCTATACCTCAGAATTTAAAGTATCAGCCATCAAGCTTGCTCTTGAATCAGAACAGCCTATAGTGCAAACAGCAAGGGGTTTAGTTATTAATGTGAATACCTTGCATACATGGACTGGGAAATATTCAAAACCAAAGGTAGCCAGTACCCGAACTGATCAACATGTCTATGATGAGGTCAAACAACTGAAGAAAGAGCTGGCGCTAGCGATACAGGAGCGTGACTTGTTAAAAAAGGCCACGGCATACTTTGCGAGAGAAATACGGTGAAGACTATGCTGTTACTGCCTTGTGCCAATTTATGAAGGTATCGCGTAGCTGTTATTATGAATGGCTCAATTCACCTAAAACAGAAAGAGAAAAAAAATGAGAAATACATTATCCTATTAAAAGCTCTTTTTGAAAAAGGGCGAGGCTCTTATGGTACACGCCGTCTAAAAAACAAATTTGCTAAGCAAGGCATTATTATTAGCCGTCGGCGTATAGGCAGGCTCATGAAACAGGCTGGGTTATGGTGTAAAACCAAAAAGAAATTCAAAGCAACAACCAATTCCAAGCATAATAAACCTATTGCCCCTAATTTATTAAAAAGGCAATTTACTGTGTCACAAGCAGATCGTTATTATGTGGGCGATATTACCTACATGTACACGCAGGAAGGAAGGCTGGTCAAGAATCAGCGGATGAAAGCCCAATGGGTTAATGATGCCCTGCTCATGGCCATTTGGAAACGAAGGCCAGGTAAAGGGTTAACCTGGCATACAGATCGAGGCAGTCAATATGCATCCGATAGTCATCAAGCCATTATACAAGAACACCGCGTTATTCAGTCTATGAGCCGTAAAGGAAACTGCTGGGATAATGCGGTATCAGAAAGTTTCTTCCATACCTTAAAAACAGAGCTACTCCATCACATTGCCAGTTCAAAACAAGAACAGAGGCTAAACAGGCTATATTTCAATATATCGAAGTATTTTATAATAGAGAAAGAATCCATTCTGCTAATGACTATTTGTCACCCGTAGATTACGAAATTCAGCAAAAAGCTGGGTAACTTTGTGTACGGAATAGTGTTGACACATCAGATAAAACAATCCAGCTAAACAGTTCAAAACAAGTCTAGAGATTAATCCAGTTCTTGTGCCTGATGGCAAAGTGTATGAATATCTCAGCAATGATTTCACATTGTCACCTGGCATGATTGCTTTTCTCTATCATCAGCGTTGGGATGAAAAAAAATATTTTCATAATTACAAAACGGATATGGCCAATGCCCTGGCGCGCCATCCTCGCTATATATCACCTTGGGACATCCATGTCCTAAAGATTCATTCCGCTCGGGCGATTTATTGAGTGCCCCAGTACGTCCTGCGTCCAGCTTCAACTCCGCACAAAAGCCGCTCCGTTAAAACTTACCTCACTGACTTGACGGCTTATCGGGAAAAAATTTTTGCTTCTCTCGCGTGCTATCGCACACGTCGAATCTGCAAATTTCCCTGTTACCTACTGCGGACTAAAAATCATCACTTTGCTATCGCTCCGTTTCCCTGATTTTCAGCGAAAGCATGGGGAAAGTCGCCCATTGCTATTGAATAGTCAGCCTTGCTGGGTTTGAATGAAAATCATCAAACACAACAAAAACGACATGAGAAAAAAGCAACCGCGTACTGCATTGACAGGGAGGGGAATTATAATCGTGCTTTTTTCAATAAACTCTCTAAACAGGCATGGCGGTTCTTAAAAAACTATTTTCATAAAAAATTGCCTCATGCTTCTTTGAGCGCAAGCTTCGACCCATTTTAATCGCATATCTTTGACTGCAGGGCTGACACTGTTACCTTGAAAGTGTATTAAGCTCTAAATCCTTTTTATCAACAATTACTAAAATATGAAGATTTAACCCTCTCTAAATTTAAAAATTTTAGAAACAACATTTATAGTAAGTTAATCTTCTTCAGTTATTATTTCATCAGGTCTGTCTACTAATTCAACATAAGCCATTGGTGCCGAATCACCTGATCTAAACCCACATTTCATAACTCTAAGATACCCTCCTGATCGTGTTTGGTATCTTGGCCCCAATTCATTAAATAGCTTAGAAACAACGTCTCGATCTCTTAATTTAGAAAAAGCATGCCTTCTTTTTGATACAGTATCTTCTTTGGAAAGTGTTATTAATGGCTCCGCATATCCACGCAACTCTTTTGCTTTTGGAAGTGTTGTTCTAATTAATTCATGCTTGAACAAAGACGTAACCATATTACTAAACATAGCTTTTCTATGACTACTATTACGATTAAGTTGTCTACCAGTTTTACGATGTCTCATTCTTATTTAGTCCTAATTAGTAAAATTTAAGCTTGATTTTGATCTATAAGATTATCAGGCGGCCAATTTTCAAGCCTCATACCTAATGACAAACCTTTCAATGCTAATATATCTTTTATTTCAGTTAAAGATTTTTTACCTAAATTAGGTGTCTTCAACAACTCGACTTCTGTACGTTGTATTAAATCCCCAATATAAAAAATATTTTCTGCTTTCAGACAGTTTGCAGAGCGTACAGTAAGTTCAAGATCATCAACGGGCCTTAATAAAACAGGATCAAACTCTGGCTCAGCTGGTACAGTTTCTTCAATGATATTTTCGTTAACTTTTTCAAAATCAACAAATACAGATAATTGATCATGTAAAATAGTCGCAGCTAGTTTTACAGTTTCTTCAGGGTCAACAGTACCATTTGTTTCAAGCTCAATGATAAGCTTATCAAGATTAGTTCTTTGATCAACGCGAGTATTTTCAACAGTATACGAAACCCTGTTAATTGGACTATAAGATGCATCTAAAAATAATTGACCAACTGTTGTTGTTGCACCTTGCTCTTTTCTAATACTTGAAGAAATATAACCTCTATTTCTTTCCACTTTTAATTTAATATTAAGTTGACCAACCTCAGTTAAATTTGCAATTACAACATCTTGATTAATGATCTCAACATCATGTGGAAGTTCAATGTCTGCAGCAGTAATTTCACCTACCCCACTTTTTGAAAGCGTAAGTTCAACCTCATCTTTAGAATGTAGGACAATTGCTAATCTCTTTAAATTAAGTAAGATATCAATAACATCTTCTTGGACACCTTCTATAGTAGAATATTCATGTTGAACACCCTCTATCTCAACTTCTGATACTGCACATCCTGGAATAGAAGATAACATAACTCTTCTTAGTGCATTTCCTAGCGAATGTCCAAAACCTTTCTCTAAAGGCTCAATAACTATTCTAGAGTGGTAAGGATTATGACTGACCACCTCAACCAATTTAGGTTTTAGCAAACCAGAAAAAGTATTCTGCATATTATATTTATCTCAGTATGAGTTATTTTGAATAGAGCTCTACAACTAACTGCTCATTCATATCAGCACCTAATTCAGAACGTTCAGGATAGGATTTAAATATTCCTGTCATATCTTTAGAATTTACTTCAAGCCAAGATGGGTACCCATATTGTTCTGTCACAGTTAATGAATCAAGGATCCTTTGTTGTTTTTTGGATTTTTCACGTATTTTAACTTCATCTCCTATATTAATTTGGTATGAAGGAATGTTTGTGATTTTATCATTAACAACTATTGATTTATGGGAGACCAATTGTCTTGCTTCAGCTCTTGTACAAGCATAGCCCATTCTATATACAACATTATCAAGCCGAGTTTCCAACATGTTTAAAAGATTTAAACCTGTAGCACCTTTTTTTAAATCAGCTGACTTATAATAGTTTCTAAATTGTTTTTCAAGAACACCATAAATTCTTCTAATACGTTGCTTTGCTCTAAGCTGCAGAGCATAATCTGAATTTCTTGTTCGAGCTGTTCCATGTTGACCAGGCCTTTGGTCAAGTTTACATTTACCTTCTAAAGATTTACCTCTACTTTTTAAAAGAAGATCAGTGCCTTCTCTTCGACTTAATTTACATGTAGGGCCAAGATATCGTGCCATATATTTAGTACTCCAAAATTTTATACGCGACGTTTTTTAGGTGGTCTACAACCATTATGAGGAATAGGTGTAACATCAACAATATTGTTAATTTTGAAACCTAGATTATTTAAAGACCTAACAGCTGATTCACGTCCAGGACCAGGCCCTTTAATCATGACATCTAAGTTCTTCATTCCAAACTCCAGTGCAACAGCCCCAGCTTTCTCAGCCGCTACTTGAGCAGCGAATGGTGTGCTTTTTCTTGATCCTCGAAAACCTGAACCACCAGCTGTTGCCCAAGATAGAGCATTTCCTTTACGATCGCTAATTGTTACAATTGTATTATTAAATGAAGCGTGGACATGAGCTATACCATCTGCAATTTCTTTTTTTATGCGTTTTTTGACACGCTTTTGAGTTGCCATATTTATTTTAGTCTATTAAGAATATTTTATTTTCTAATTGGTTTGCGAGGTCCTTTTCGAGTTCGAGCATTAGTTCTAGTCCTTTGCCCTCTTAATGGCAAGCCTCTTCTATGTCTAATCCCACGATAGCATCCTAGATCCATCAATCTTTTTATATTAATTGAAACTTCTCTACGAAGATCACCCTCTACTATCATAGAAGACAGTACTTTTCTAATCTTTTCCAATTGATCTTCAGATAAATCTATAATTTTTATAGATGGCTCAATTTTAACTAGATTACAGATGTTTCTAGCAGTTTGCCTCCCAACACCATAAATCGCTGTTAATGCAATTTCAGCATGTTTATTGTCTGCCACATTTATTCCGGCAATACGTGCCATCTAGCTGCTCCCACTTACAGTATACCTAAGTTAAACGATGAATTTTAGCATATTACTAAATCCTTCGCAATAAAAATCATCCTTGACGTTGCTTATGCCTTCCATCCTTGCATATGACACGTAAAACACCGTTTCTTTTAATTAGCTTGCAATTTCTACAAATTTTTTTTACAGATGCGCGGACTTTCACGTGGAACCTCTTTTTAATTAAATTATTTTTTTAGATTAGACTTTTTCATCAGCCCATCATATTGCTGAGACATCATATGAGTTTGAAGTTGAGATATAAAATCCATAACTACAACTACAATGATTAACAATGAAGTCCCTCCAAAGTAGAACGGGACATTCCAATATACAATCATAAATTCAGGCAATAGACAAACTAGTGTTATGTAAAAAGCTCCAACCAGTGTCAATCTTGTCATTACTTTATCTATATATGCAGTTGTTTGTTCACCTGGCCTAATACCAGGTAAAAAAGCCCCAGATTTTTTTAAATTATCTGCAGTTTCTTTAGAATTAAAAACTAGAGCTGTGTAAAAAAAACAGAAGAATATAATTGCTGTTGCATAAAATAAAACATAGATTGGCTGACCAGGTGACAACATAGTTGACACATCCTGCAACCAACCTAAACCTTCATTTCCACTAAACCATCCTGCTATTGTGGATGGAAATAAAATTATACTTGATGCAAAAATTGGAGGAATTACACCTGCCATATTTAGCTTAAGTGGTAAAAAACTACTCTGACCAGCCATCATTTTCCTACCTTGTTGCCGCTTAGGATAGTTAATTATAATTCTTCTTTGACCTCTTTCTACAAACACAACCAATGCGGTAACAGCTATTGCGACTATAAACAAAAGAACTATAAATGCACCATTCATCTCACCTGTTCTTGCTAATTCAAGAGTCCCACCTATAGCAGATGGCAACCCAGAAACAATACCAGCAAAAATAATTAGCGATATTCCATTACCTATGCCTCGCTCAGTAACTTGCTCTCCTAACCACATTAGAAAAATTGTACCAGTCACTAAAGTAACAGTTGTTATTACAATAAAGCTTATACCTGGACTGATTACAACTCCCAAGCCTCCAGCTGTCTGATTTTGTAAAGCCATAGAAATACCTATAGCTTGAAAAGTAGCCAAAACTACTGTTCCATAGCGAGTGTATTGAGAAATTTTTCTGCGTCCTGATTCGCCTTCCTTTTTTATCTGCTCCATTGCTGGAACAACTACCGTCATTAACTGCATTATAATAGATGCAGAAATATAAGGCATAATACCAAGTGCAAAAAGACTTAATCGCATTAATGCACCACCTGAAAACATGTTAAACATATCAAGTATTGTTCCACTTTGCTGCTCAAACATATTTGCCAAGGCTTTAGGATCAATTCCAGGGACAGGTATATGCGCTCCAACACGATAAACGAAAAAAGCCCCAAGTACAAACAACAACCTAGATCTTAATTCTGTAAAAGCACCCATTTTATTAGACATTTGAGCTCTTGAAGTACTCACTTAAACCTCTATCTTTCCACCAGCAGCTTCAATTGAATCTTTAGCTCCTGAAGTAACTTTTAAACCTTGAATAGTTACTGGAATTGTAATTTCTCCAGATTGAATAAGTTTTACATTTTTTGCAAAAGAAGGAACAAGGTTAGCTGACCTTAATGCATCTATATTAACTAATTCCAGATTAAGAGAACCGATTTCATATAATGTGACTTCTGCTGAATATTTTTTTACTCTTGAAGAAAATCCCAATTTAGGTAATCGCCTTTGAAGTGGCATTTGACCACCCTCAAAACCAATTTTATGAAAACCACCACTTCTAGACTTTTGACCTTTATGCCCTCTACCGCAAGTCTTACCAAGAGTAGATCCTATTCCACGACCTACTCTTTTTGCAGATTTTCTAGAGCCATTTGCTGCTTGGATAGTATTTAGATACATTACATTCCCTCAACTTTTAGCATATAAGAGATTTTATTGATCATTCCTCTATTTTCAGGTGTGTCAATAATATTGACTGTTTGTCGTATTTTACGTAACCCTAATCCTTTTAAGCATTCTTGATGACTTTTGAGTCTGCCAATTTTACTTTTTTTCATTGTTACGCTTAAAGTTTTATTTGCCATTATTACTATCCAGTGATTTGTTCAACTGACAAGCCCCTTTTTGCAGCTATTTGTTCAATACTTCTCATTTCAGCTAATCCTTTAATTGTTGCTCTTACAACATTGATTGGATTATTAGTTCCTATACATTTAGCCAAGACGTTATGAACCCCTACGACTTCAAATACAGCTCGCATTGCCCCACCAGCAATTATACCAGTACCATCTGAAGCAGGTTGCATATATACTTTTGCAGCCCCAGTTTCACCTGTAACAGAATATTGTAACGTACCTTCCTTAAGCTGTATTTTGTGCATATTTTTTCTTGCTTGTTCAAGTGATTTCTGAATAGCAATAGGCACTTCTCTGGCTTTACTGACACCATAACCCACTCTACCTTGCCCATCTCCAACGACGGTTAGAGCTGCAAAACCAAATACTCTCCCTCCTTTTACAACCTTAGCAACCCGTCTAACAGAAACTAATTTTTCTTGCATCCCATCTGCACTTGCTTGACCTTGTGGTCCTGATGTAGCCATAATATTCTCCTAAAACTTCAATCCAGCCTCGCGAGCCGCATCTGCCAATGCTTTAACACGACCATGATATTTAAAACCAGAACGATCAAAAGCAACTTGTGTTACTCCAACTTCTAATGCCCTTTCTGCTATAACTTTTCCAACTTCAGTTGCTGCATCAGAATTTCCCGTACTTTTAATATTTGGCTTTAGCTCAGCTTCTAGAGTAGATGCACTAGTTATAGTTGTTAAACCATCTTTACTAATTATTTGAGCATAAATGTGTTGAGATGTTCTATGAATGCTAAGTCTATAAACACCTAGTTGCTTTATTTTGCAACGTTGTCTCAATGCACGTTTTAAACGTGAACTTTTCTTATCCATTATTATATCCTACTTTTTCTTGGCATCTTTTCTTGCAACATATTCATCTTTGTACCTTATCCCTTTACCTTTATAAGGTTCAGGGGGACGAAAAAAACGTATTTCAGCAGCAACTTGACCAACTTTTTGCTTATCACAACCCTTAATTAATAATTCAGTTTGGCTTGTGGCTTCGACAGTAACATCATCAGGAACTATATACTCAACAGGATTAGAAAAGCCTAAAGACAGAGTAAGCTTATTTCCTTTTAACTGAGCTCTATAACCAACTCCAATTAATAATAATGTTTTTTCAAAACCACTTGAAACGCCCTTAATCATATTTGATATTGAAGCCCTTGTAGTTCCACCTTGTTTTTTTGAATTTTTTACGTTGTCATCCCATTTTACATAAATAATATTTTCTTGTACTTCAACATTAATATCATCATGTAAAGTGTATGCTAATTGACCGCCACTTCCTTTGACAGTCATATTGCTTTTATCTAACTTGACCTCGACTCCATCAGGAATTGCTACTGGGGCATTACCGATTCTAGACATAAACTTCTTTCCTTAACAAACAGTACAAATAACTTCACCACCATGACCAATAGCACGCGCCGCTCTATCAGTCATTACGCCATTTGAGGTTGAAACAATAGCAATTCCCAATCCAGCAAGAACTTTAGGCAATTCATCTTTTGACTTATAAATTCTTAGACCAGGTCTACTTATTCTTTTTACTTTTTCAATAACAGGTATACCTTTGAAATATTTCAAATCAATTATAATTTCTGTACTACTTCCCTTAGCTTCAGTTTTATAATCCGCCACATATCCCTCTTGCTTTAAAACTTTAACTATTGCTATTTTTAATTTTGACGAAGGCAATTTAATACTAACTTTACCTGCAGATTGACCATTACGAATCCTTGTCAACATATCTGCAATTGGATCACTCATACTCATTAATTCTCTCCAAAAACTCGTTAACTAATTTACCAGCTTGCTTTTGACAAACCTGGCACATCTCCACGCATCGTTGCTTCACGTAATTTATTTCGGCCCAAGCCAAACTTACGATATACACCATGGGGACGCCCAGTTAAACTGCACCGATTTCTACACCTACTTGGACTAGAGTCACGTGGTAATTTTTGAAGCTTTAAAATAGCAAGCTCTTTATCTTCATATGAGGTTTTAGGGTCTCTGATTATCTCCTTCAAAGATCTTCTTTTAACTTCATATTTACCGACTAATTTATTACGCTTATTCTCACGCGCAATCATCGATTTTTTAGCCATTTCTTATACCCTTTAGTTTCTAGTTCTTAAATGGAAAATTGAAAAGCTTAAGTAAAGCCAATCCTTCTTCATTTGAATCTGCAGTTGTTGTTATACAAATATCCAAACCTCGTAGAGTATCAATTTTATCGTAATCAATCTCGGGAAAAATGATTTGCTCAGTTACACCCATTGAATAATTTCCACGCCCATCGAAACTTTTAGGACTCATTCCTCTAAAATCCCGTATACGAGGTATGGCAATACTTATCAAACGATCAAAAAACTCATACATTTTATCACTACGTAAGGTAACTTTACAGCCTATTGCCATATCATCACGTATTTTAAAACCAGCAATTGACTTCCGTGACAGTGTTACAACAGGTTTCTGCCCTGATATGCTTTCCATATCTGAAAGAGCAGCTTGTATTACTTTTTTATCAGCAACAGCCTCTCCTACACCCATATTTAAGGTTATTTTTGTCAGTTTAGGAACTTGCATTACTGATTTATATCCAAATTGCTTTTTTAAAGCAGGTACGATATCGTCTTTATATTTTGTTTCTAGTCTAGCCATGATTTTTATAACCTTTACACATCAATAACTTCATTTGTAGATTTAAAAAATCTAACTTTTTTACCATCGTCAAGAAATTTAAAACCCACTCTATCGGCTCTTTTAGTTTCAGGATTAAGCAGTGCAACGTTTGAAATATTAAGAGGCATATCCTTGTCAATTATTCCACCTTGAACTCCTGAATTAGGGTTACCTTTTTGGTGCTTTTTTGCGCGATTAATTCCTTCAACCAAAACCTTCGCATCATCTAAAACTTTAAGAATTTTTCCTTTACTACCTTTATCTTTACCTATAAGAACAATAACTTGATCGCCTTTTTTTAATTTTTTCATTAGACTTTATCCTTACAATACTTCAGGAGCAAGAGAAATAATTTTCATATATTTCTCTCCTCTTAATTCACGCGTAACTGGTCCAAAAATACGCGTTCCAACTGGTTGTAATTGGCCATTCAGAATGACTGCAGCATTCGTATCAAAACGAATGACAGACCCATCAATTCTACGCACTCCCTTTCTTGTTCTCACAACCAAGGCATTATATACCTCACCTTTTTTAACTTTTCCGCGGGGAATGGCATCTTTTATACTCACTTTAATAACATCGCCAATACGAGCATATCTTCTATGAGAGCCGCCTAAAACCTTGATACACATGACCTTTTTTGCTCCGCTGTTATCTGCAATATCAAGGTTAGTTTGCATCTGAATCATTGTTAAATCCTAATTATTCCAATTAAATAGCTAACTAGTTAGAGCTAAACGTCTAACTATTATAAAATTTCTACTAATTTATAAGTTTTATTTTTTGACATGGGTCTACAAGATGTGATGGAGACAATATCTCCTTTTTTTGCTTTATTAGCCTCATCATGTGCCATGTATTTTGTTGATCGTTTAACGAATTTTCCATAAATAGGAAATTTTATTAATCGCTCAACCAATACTGTTATTGATTTATCCATTTTATCACTGACTACACGTCCAGTTACAGTTTTTAGTTTTTTTGTTTCATCAGTCATGTTATGCACTCGCAATTTGAGTTAAGATCGTATTTATTTGAGCAATATCACGCCTAACTTTCTTTACTTGATCAGGCTTACTTAACTGGCCTGTACCTTTTTGCATTCTCAAATTAAATTGCTCACGCGATTTTTCAATCAACAACAAATTTAATTCTTCTTTCGATTTCTCTCTTAATTCACTAGCTTTCATCACATTATTGTCCGTGCTATAAAAGTGGTTTTTACAGGAAGCTTAGCTGCGGCAAGAGTAAATGCCTCACGAGCCAATTCCTCAGAAACTCCTTGAATTTCATATAGCATAGTTCCAGGCTTTACTTGAGCAACCCAAAATTCAACACTTCCTTTACCTTTTCCCATTCTTACTTCTAATGGTTTCTTAGTAATTGGTTTATCAGGAAATATTCTTATCCACATTTTCCCTGATCTTTTAACATGTCTTGTTATTGTCCTACGAGCAGCCTCAATTTGACGAGCGGTTAATCTTCCACGTGCAATTGATTTTAATCCGTATTCTCCAAAGCTAACTGAAGACCCACGTTGAGCAACACCATTATTTCTTCCTTTATGTTGCTTACGAAATTTTGTTCTTTTGGGTTGAAGCATTATTTTGTCCCTTCAACTATCTTTTAGGTTTAGTTTCATTTGATGCTATTTTGTGAGCATCCCTATCAAATACTTCTCCCTTAAAGATCCAGACTTTAATGCCAATAATCCCATAAGTAGTATTTGCCTCTGCAGTACCATAATCAATATCTGCACGTAGTGTATGTAAAGGAACACGACCTTCTCTATACCATTCACCACGAGCTATCTCAGCACCATTCAAACGACCTGCAACATTTATTTTTACACCCTCTGCTCCTAATCGCATCGTATTGGTAACAGCTCGCTTCATAGCACGCCTATACATGATTCTTTTTTCTAATTGTTGAGCAATTCCTTCTGCAACTAGTGTTGCATCTAACTCTGGCTTTCTAATTTCTTCAACATTTATTTTAACAGGCACACTCATCATTTTTGAAACATCAAGTTTCAATTTATCTATATCTTCACCTTTTTTACCGATAACTATTCCAGGTCTTGCAGTATAGATAGTTATTTGTGCATTATTCGCAGGTCTATTTATTTGTATTCGACTTACTGATGCGTGTGATAGTTTTCGTTTAATATATTCACGCACTCTAATATCTTGAAGTAAAAAAATCGGATAATTTTTACTATCTGCATACCATCTTGATGTCCAATCTTTTACGATACCTAGCCGTATACCTGTTGGATGTACCTTTTGACCCATTTTAACTCCTACTCGTATTCTGAAACTTTAACTGTAATATGACATGTTCTTTTAAGTATATGATTAGCGCGACCTTTTGCTCTCGCACGAACTCTTTTCAAAGTAGAACCTTCATTTATAAATACTGTTGATACATACAACTCATCAACATCAGCACTTTCATTATGCTCGGCATTAGCAATTGCAGATTCCAAAACTTTCATCATTATTTCAGCTGCTTTTTTTGTACTAAACTTTAATGTATTAAGTGCTTTTTCAACAGGTAAACCACGTATTTGATCTCCAACTAAACGTGCTTTCTGAGCTGACAACGGCGCACTACTAAGTTTTGCAGTAATTTCCATAGTCTATATTATCCTATCTTGATTTTTTATCAACAATATGACCTCTATAGGTACGAGTTGGTGAAAACTCGCCTAACTTATGGCCTACCATATTCTCAGAAATTAATACTGGCACATGTTGACGTCCATTATGAACTGCAATTGTTAAACCTAGCATATCAGGGCTAATCATTGATCTTCTTGACCAAGTTTTAATTGGCTTTCGATTTTTATTTGCAACAGATGCATCAATTTTAGCTTGAAGGTGATGATCTATAAATGGACCTTTTTTAATTGAACGTGGCACTTTTTTATACCCCTTTATTTCATATTCCGGCGTCTGATAATCATATTATCAGTACGTTTATTTTTTCTGGTTTTATATCCTTTAGCTGGAGTTCCCCATGGGGACACAGGATGCCTTCCTCCTGAAGTACGACCTTCACCACCACCATGTGGATGATCAACCGGGTTCATTGCAACACCTCTAACTGTTGGCCTAATACCTCTATGTCTTGAAGCCCCAGCTTTACCTAAAGAAATTAGATTGTGTTCTGAATTAGAAACATCGCCGACAACACCTTTACAATCAGACAATACTTTACGCATTTCTCCTGATCTTAAACGTAATGTTACATGCGCTCCATCTTTTGCAACTAACTGAGCTGAAGTCCCTGCACTACGTGCAAGCTGAGCACCTTTCCCAGGCTTTAACTCAATACAGTGAATCGTAGTACCTAAAGGCATATTGCGTAAAGGCATACAATTACCAGGTTTAACTGGAACCCTCTCAGAAGAAATTATTTCTTGCCCAACATGTATTTCAGAAGGAGCTATTATATATCTTCTTTCACCATCTTTAAATAAAATTAAAGCTATATTTGCCGTCCTATTTGGATCATATTCAATCCTTTCTACAACTGCAGGCATATCAATTTTATTTCTTTTAAAATCAATAATACGATAATGTTGCTTGTGTCCACCTCCGATATGCCTTGTGGTTATACGACCTTGATTATTTCTACCTCCTGATTTACTCTGTTTTTCAAGTAACTGAGCAAACGGCTTACCTTTATGTAATGCGTTATTTTTTACTCGTATTACAAATCGAGAGCCTGGTGAAGTTGGTTTAGATTTTAGAATAGCCATTCTTTACTACCGTTTTAAAATGCTGGAATTTTCTTATGCTGATGCAAAATCAATATCATGGCCAGACTTAAGCTTAACATAAGCCTTCTTCCAGTCAGATCTTTTTCCTAATGAACGTCCAAAACGCTTTACTTTACCTTTCACGTTTAACACTTGAACCGAATCAACCTTAACATCAAACATCGTTTCAACTGCTTTTTTTATTTCTAGTTTAGTAGAAACTTTTTGAACTTTAAATACAAATCTATTGTTATCTTCAGCAGCAATCGTACTTTTTTCAGATACTATTGGTGACAACAAGATATTTTCTAAATTATTTTTTTTTATACTCATGCCAATCGCTCTTCAATTTGCCTAACTACGGACTCCGATGCTATCACTTTGTCTGCATTAACTAACATAACAGGATTTAACCCATCAACAGTTGAAACATCAACATAGGGAATGTTTCTAGATGCTAGAATTAAGTTATCTGTTAATATTTCAGCCACTATCACTATTCTCTTAGCATCAACATCTGTTAGTTTAATGGCCAGCTCTTTAGTCTTGGGTGTTGTAGGCATAAATTCATTGCTTACAACTATTCTATCTTGCCGTAGTAATTCTGAAAGGATAGAGCAAACCCCTACTTTATACATTTTTTTATTTATTTTTTGCTCAAATATTCTTGGTTGTGCAGCAAAAGTTACACCACCCGAACGCCAGAGTGGACTCCTTATTGTCCCAGCTCTTGCTCGTCCAGTGCCTTTCTGTCGCCAAGGCTTCGCACCACCACCTCTAACTGCCGAACGATTTTTATGTGCTTTTGTGCCAGCACGTGCCCCCGCAAGATGCCTAACAACGAGCTGATGCACTAAAGTTTCATTAAAACTTTGTCCAAAAACTTTCTCAGTCACATCAATTGCTTTCGCTGAATCCTGACCCGATATTGCAGGTATTTGTAAAGTCATAGTGTCTTTTAACCTTTATTTCTCATTTTCACAGCAGGAGTGATAACTACATCACCTCCTTTAGAACCAGGCACTGCCCCAGTGACCAATATTAAGTTTCTTTCAGTATCTATTGAATGGATCGTCAGGTTTTGTACAGTTCTTTTAACAGCACCCAAATGACCAGACATTTTTTTTCCTTTAAATACCCGACCTGGGGTTTGACACATACCAATTGAACCATTTGATCGATGGGATATTGAGTTTCCATGTGTTGCATCCTGCATTCCAAAATGATGTCTTTTTATACCACCAGCAAAGCCCTTACCAATTGATACCCCACTGGCATCAACTACCTCGCCCTCAGTGAACAAATCCAATCCAATAACAGAACCAGACACCAATTCCTCACCCTCACCGTCATCTAATCTAAATTCAAATAACTTCCGACCAGCTGTAACATTGGCTCCAGCATAATGACCTGCAAGAGCCTTATTAACTTTTGATGACTTTTTATCCCCAACAGCAACTTGTATTGCTCGGTAACCATCTGTATCAAGGCTTTTAACCTGCACAACCTTGTTTGTACCAACTTCTAAAACTGTAACGGGCACAGATGAGCCATCTTCTGAAAAAATCCGGGTCATACCACATTTACGACCAATAAGTCCTATTGACATTTGTCAATTCCTCGTATCAAACAAACACCCTAAAAGAGCATTATTATTTAAGCTTAATTTGAACATCAACGCCAGCAGCAAGATCTAATTTCATCAATGCATCTACTGTTTTATCGGTTGGTTCAACAATATCTAACAACCTCTTATAGGTCCTCAGTTCATATTGATCTCTTGCATCTTTATTAACATGAGGAGAGATCAATATTGTAAAACGCTCTTTTTTAGTAGGCAGTGGAATAGGACCCATTACTTGAGCTCCCGTTCTTTTTGCTGTCTCTACTATCTCACCAGACGATTGATCTATTAATTTATGATCAAAAGACTTCAAGCAAATCCTGATAGTTTGATTAGACATTTATATCACTCAATAATTGAAACAACAACACCCGCACCTACTGTGCGCCCACCTTCTCGTACTGCAAAGCGTAAACCATCATCCATAGCAATTGGATTAATCAGAGTAACTTCAACAGTCACGTTATCACCAGGCATAACCATTTCAACCCCTTCATCTAACTTAACTGCCCCTGTTATATCAGTTGTTCTAAAGTAAAACTGAGGCCTATATCCATCAAAAAACGGAGTGTGACGCCCACCTTCATCTTTACTTAAAACATAAATTTCAGCTTTAAATTTTGAATGGGGGTTTATTGACCCTGGATGTGCCAACACTTGCCCTCTCTCAACTTCTTCTCGTTTTGTACCACGTAATAACACGCCTACGTTATCACCAGCCTCACCTTGATCTAGCAATTTACGGAACATTTCCACGCCCGTACAAGTTGTTTTTGTAGTATCTTTAATCCCTACTATATCTAATTCCTCACCTACTTTAACAACTCCACGTTCTACACGCCCAGTTACGACTGTACCGCGTCCAGAAATTGAAAAAACATCTTCTATTGGCAACAAGAACGCCCCATCAACTGCGCGCTCAGGCAATGGAATATAAGTATCTAACGCATCAACTAGTTTTCGAACTGCCGGCACACCTATATCACTAGTATCGCCTTCCAATGCCTTTAAAGCAGAACCTACAATAATTGGTGTATCATCACCAGGAAATTCATATGCATCCAACAATTCACGAACTTCCATTTCAACTAACTCTACAAGTTCATCATCATCCACCATGTCTGCTTTATTTAAGAATACAACAATATATGGAACGCCAACCTGCCTAGATAATAATATATGCTCTCTTGTTTGTGGCATAGGCCCATCGGCAGCAGAACACACCAAAATAGCCCCATCCATCTGAGCAGCACCAGTAATCATATTTTTGACGTAATCCGCATGACCCGGACAGTCTACATGAGCATAATGACGTGCTTCTGATTCGTATTCTACATGCGATGTTGCAATTGTAATGCCACGCTCACGCTCTTCAGGTGCATTATCAATTTCATCAAAGGCTTTCGCCTCACCACCCATCGCCTCAGCCATAACCTTAGTTAAAGCAGCTGTTAGCGTTGTTTTTCCGTGATCAACATGCCCGATAGTCCCAACATTAACATGTGGTTTATTTCTTTCAAATTTTTCTTTTGCCATGAGTCAATACCTATATTTTTTACTTTTAAGAAACTTTACTAATAATAGCTTCCGCAATACTAGCAGGTGTTTCACTATATTTTTCAAACTGCATACTGTAAGTTGCTCGTCCTTGTGTCATAGAACGTAAATCAGTTGCATAACCAAACATTTCAGCCAGTGGAACCTCGCAATCAACTGCAGTTCCCGCCTGTGAATCATCCATCCCTAGGACTATACCGCGACGTCTATTTACATCACCTACAACATCCCCCAGATAATCCTGTGGAGTTACCACTTCAACCTTCATTACAGGCTCAAGTAATACAGGATTTGCAGCTTTCGCCCCATCCCTGAAGCCAATAGACCCTGCTATTTTGAAAGCCATTTCATTCGAATCGACATCATGATACGAACCATCGAACAAACTAACTTTTACATCAACAACTGGAAAACCGGCAACAACACCATTTTCCATCTGCTCTTGAATTCCATCATCAACTGCCGGAACAAACTCCTTTGGTATCAGCCCCTCAACAACATCATTAACAAATATATATCCACTTCCTTGCTCTAGCGGTTCGATTCTTAGAAAAACATGGCCATACTGACCGCGACCTTCAGTTTCTCTTATAAATTCACCTTCACATTCAACACTATTTTTAATAGTCTCTCTGTATGCAACTTGCGGCTCCCCAACATTAGCCTGCACCTGAAACTCTCTTCGCAGCCGGTCAACAATAATTTCCAAATGCAACTCACCCATGCCTGAAATTATTGTTTGCCCTGACTCATCGTCTATTAAAGTTCTAAATGACGGATCCTCGCGAGTTAACTTATTTAAAGCCAACAACATTTTATCTTGATCAGCTAATGTTTTTGGCTCAACCGCAACCGATATTACTGGCTCAGGAAATTCAATTTTCTCTAGCGTTATTACTGCTTTTAAATCACAGAGAGTATCTCCTGTCGTTACATCCTTTAACCCTACAGCGGCAGCTATATCACCCGCCCTAACTTCCTTTACTTCTTCTCGGCTATTCGAGTGCAACTGAACCAATCGACCTATTCGCTCCTTTCTCGCTTTAACAGGATTAAATATGACATCTCCAGTCTTTAGAACTCCAGAATAAACTCTAAAGAATGTTAAAGACCCAACAAATGGATCTGTAACAATTTTAAAAGCTAATGCTGAAAAAGGCTGTTTATCACTTGCCTCTCTTTGTTCTATTTTATCTTCAGAGCCAACCATTCCTTTTATAGCTTCAACATCAGTTGGGGCGGGCAAAAAATTAATCACAGCATCCAATAAACTCTGAACACCTTTGTTTTTAAAAGCTGACCCACAAAAAGCTGGAACCAACTTGTTTTCCAAAGTTTGCGAACGCACTCCTGCTAATATTTCTGAATTTGAAAGCACACCTTTATCCAGATACTTTTCCAAAAGACCATCATTTGCAACAGCCGCAACCTCAACCATTCTCTCCCGCCATTCCTCAGAAAGAGCAACCAAATCATCAGGAATATCATCTACTTTAAACTCCATCCCTTGATTTTCTTTTTCCCAATATATTGCTTTCATTTTAACGAGATCCACAACCCCTTTAAAACCATCTTCCGCCCCTATTGGTATCTGCATAATCACAGGAACCGCTCCCAGACGACCTTCTATCTGATCTATTACACGAAAAAAATCAGCACCTATACGATCCATCTTGTTAACAAAAACAACTCTTGGCACTTTATATTTATTCGCCTGCTTCCACACGGTTTCTGACTGAGGCTCTACACCACCAACCGCACAAAAAACAGCACAAACCCCATCTAAAACACGTAAAGAACGCTCAACTTCTATAGTAAAATCAACATGCCCTGGCGTATCAATTATATTGATACGATGGGGAGAGAATTGCTTCTCCATCCCACTCCAAAAACAAGTTGTTGTTGCAGAAGTAATTGTTATCCCTCTCTCTTGCTCTTGCTCCATCCAGTCCATGGTTGCAGCACCATCATGAACCTCACCTATTTTGTGGGATACTCCCGTATAAAATAATATTCTCTCTGTTGTTGTCGTTTTTCCTGCATCAATATGAGCCATTATTCCTATATTTCTATATTGATCAATAGGTGTTTTTCGCGACACAACAAACCTTTTAATTAATTCCTGGAATTACCAACGATAATGAGAAAAAGCTTTGTTTGCATCTGCCATCTTATGCACATCTTCGCGTTTTTTGTTTGCCGCTCCGCGACCTTCAAAAGCATCCAATAATTCGCCAGCTAGTTTTGCAGGCATAGTTCTTTCATTTCTTTTTCTTGCAGCTTCAATTAACCATCTCATAGCAAGCGCAGATCTTCTTGCTGGCCGCACTTCTATAGGAACCTGATATGTCGCACCACCAACCCGTCGAGACTTTACCTCAACTCTTGGCTGCACATTTTCTAGTGCTTTCGATAGAACTTCAAGTGGCTCATCATGCCCTTTAGAACCTATTAGATCCAATGCCCCGTAAACTATTTTCTCAGCCACTGATTTCTTACCGCTGAACATCAATAAATTCATAAATTTAGTTAGCATTTCGCTTCCAAATCTTGGGTCAGGTATTACAATTCTTTTCGTTGCAGCTCTTCTTCTAGACATTCTTTAACTCCTTATGCTTTAGGCTTCTTTGTGCCGTATTTTGAACGACCCGCCTTCCTGCCATCAACACCCGAAGTGTCTAGACTTCCACGAACAACATGATAACGAACACCTGGCAAATCTTTTACACGACCACCTCTTATTAATACAACAGAGTGTTCTTGCAAATTATGCCCTTCACCACCAATATAACTACTTACTTCATATCCACTCGTCAACCTCACCCTTGCTACTTTACGCATTGCTGAGTTTGGTTTCTTTGGGGTCGTAGTATAAACGCGCGTACAAACTCCTCGCCTCTGAGGACATGCTTTCAAAGCAGGCACCTTACTCTTATCTATTTTCTTAGCACGAGGCTTACGAACCAATTGGCTGATCGTTGCCATAAATTATCTACTCCGGTATACAAATTTTAATTGCCATACAATAAAAGAACCGCCATACAAACAATGTACTGCGGCTCTTAAAACACTACTAACTGCTTTCAAACCCTTAACTTATGTTAGCCGTAGATTATACAATTCAAATGCCAACAAGGTCAAGTTTTTTTATCTATTCTTCTGTATTTAAAGCTCGCTTTAAAGCTTCTTCAACATCATCATTATCAGCTACGGAACTTAGCTCTGCGGACAAGTCTACTACTAAATTTTCTTCCTTTTTTGATCTACGATGCTCATGATAGGCTAGCCCTGTTCCTGCTGGAATTAGCCTTCCTACAATCACATTTTCCTTTAACCCATTCAAGCCATCACTAATACCCCGAACTGCAGCATCAGTTAATACGCGCGTTGTTTCTTGAAATGAAGCAGCCGAAATAAATGACTCTGTTGCAAGAGATGCTTTTGTTATCCCTAAAAGAACCGGATCATAGCTTGCAGGAATTTTACCATCTTTTTCCATTTGGTTATTTACTTCATTAACGAAAACTCTTTCAACCTGCTCTCCTTTAACAAAATCAGTTTCACCCGAAGCTGTAATGTCAACTTTACGTAACATTTGCCTGATGATAGCTTCAATATGTTTATCATTAATTCCCACGCCTTGAAGACGATATACATCTTGAATCTCTTTAACCAAATAATCTGCTAATTCCTCAACACCTCGTAACCTTAAAATATCATGCGGCGTCAACTCTCCTTCCGCGATAGTCTCACCTTTTTCTACAAATTCACCTTCAAATACAGTAATATGCCTCCATTTTGGAATAAGCGTTTCAAACTGCTCACCCTCAGAATCCGTAATTACGATTCTCTGCTTACCTTTTGTTTCTTTACCAAAAGATATAGCTCCTGTTGCCTCAGCTAGTATTGCAGGATCTTTTGTCTTACGAGCTTCAAATAGATCTGCAACTCGAGGTAGTCCTCCTGTAATATCTCTCGTTTTACTTGATTCTTGAGGTATTCTTGCCAGAACATCTCCAACTAATACTTCACTACCATCTTTTATTCCAGCAATTGCTCCAGTTGGCAAGAAATATTGAGCAGGAATTTCAGTGTTTGGCAGATTAATTCCATCTCCGTTATCATCAACAAGCCTAACCATTGGCCTTAACTCTTTACCCACTGCACTTCTCTGCTTAGGATCAGTAACTACCCTAGAAGTTAATCCCGTAATATCATCAGTTTGTTCTTGTACAGTAACACCATCAACAAAATCAATTAACTGAACATAACCATTTACTTCTGTTACAACTGGGTGTGTATGAGGATCCCAATTTACTATAACGTCTCCCGTCTCAACAGCTCCACCCTCATCAACTGTAAGTACTGCTCCATATGGAATTTTATAACGCTCACGCTCTCTTCCATATTCATCCACAACTCCTACTTCACCCGAACGGGAAACTGCAACTAGATGGCCATCTTTATTTTTTACAGATTTTAATTTATTAAGTCTTATCGTACCATTAGATTTAACCTGCACATTACTTATTGAAGCAGATCTTGATGCAGCCCCTCCAATATGAAAAGTACGCATTGTTAGCTGTGTTCCTGGCTCTCCAATTGATTGAGCAGCAACCACGCCAACAGCTTCACCAATATTAATCATATGGCCACGCCCCAAATCACGCCCATAACATTTTGCACAAATACCCTGCCGTGCTTCACAAGTAATCACAGAACGCACCAATAATCTATCTATTCCATTTCCTTCAAGAATCGAAACCATAGCTTCATCAAGCATTGTTCCCGCAGGAACAATGATCTCTTCTTCTTTTTGAGACAAAACATCATTAATCACTACACGCCCTAAAACACGTTCTGCCAAAGACTCAACAACATCACCACCCTCAACAATCGGCGTCATAGTTAAACCTTCGATTGTCCCACAATCAAGGTGAGATACAACTAAGTCTTGCGCAACATCTACCAATCTACGTGTTAGGTAGCCAGAGTTTGCAGTTTTTAATGCTGTATCAGCTAAGCCTTTTCGAGCTCCATGAGTTGATATAAAGTATTGAAGAACATCTAACCCCTCGCGAAAATTTGCAGTAATTGGTGTTTCAATGATTGAACCATCGGGTTTTGCCATCAATCCACGCATACCAGCTAATTGCCTAATTTGTGCAGCCGAACCCCTTGCTCCCGATTCAGCCATCATAAAAACTGAATTAAATGATTTTTGCTTAACCTTTTCACCAGCTGAGTTTACGGTTACTTCTTCCCCTAAACCTTCCATCATAACGTTAGCAACTTGTTCATTTGCATGAGACCAAATATCAACTACTTTATTGTATCTCTCACCATCAGTAACAAGACCAGAAGAATATTGACTTTGAATTTCTCGAACTTCTGTTTCTGCCTTTTCTAGAATGTCACTCTTTTTTTCAGGAATTTTCATATCTTCAATTCCAAATGAAACACCTGATTTCGTTGCAAATTTAAACCCTAGATACATAACCTGATCAGCCAGCATCACTGTTTCTTTATTACCTAAATGCCGATAACTATAATTAATTAATTTAGATATATTCTTTTTTGTCATATCCGCATTAACAATATCAAAAGGCATACCATCAGGAACAATTTCCCAAATCAGAGCTCGACCAACTGTCGTCTCGTAACGTGTTACTCGATCATAAAAATCACCTGAATCGCTTTTAATTTTTTCCGTTACTCTTAGCTTAATCTTACTTTGAAGCTCAACTGACTTGCTATCTAAAGCCTTGTTAACCTCATTAATGTCAACAAAAAAACTTCCCTCTCCTTTAGCATTAATCTTTTCTCGACTCATATAATATAAGCCTAATACAACATCCTGAGATGGATTAATAACCGGCTCACCATTTGCCGGCGACAAAATATTATTTGTAGCCATCATCAATATTCTTGCTTCAAGCTGGGCTTCAATTGACAACGGTATATGTACAGCCATCTGATCACCATCAAAGTCCGCATTAAACGCACTACAAACTAATGGATGCAACTGAATGGCCTTGCCTTCAATCAAAGTAGGTTCAAAAGCTTGAATTCCTAATCTATGTAAGGTGGGCGCTCGATTCAGCATTATTGGATGTTCACGAATAACTTCTTCTAAGATACCCCAAACTTCGGTACCCTCCCGTTCTACCATTTTCTTTGCAGCTTTTATAGTCGTTACCAAACCTCTATACTGCAATTTACTAAAAATAAATGGTTTGAACAGTTCTAATGCCATTTTCTTAGGCAACCCACACTGATGCAACTTAAGTGTAGGACCAACCACAATCACTGACCGCCCAGAATAGTCGACACGTTTACCTAATAAATTTTGCCTAAAACGCCCCTGCTTCCCCTTAATCATATCTGCTAATGACTTAAGAGGCCTTCTATTTGTCCCCGTAATCGCTCTTCCTCGACGACCATTGTCTAACAGCGCATCAACCGACTCCTGTAGCATGCGTTTTTCATTACGCACAATAATATCTGGTGCATTTAAATCTAAAAGCCTTCTTAACCGGTTATTACGATTAATCACTCGACGATACAAATCATTTAGATCTGAAGTTGCAAAGCGCCCACCATCCAATGGAACCAACGGCCTTAATTCAGGAGGTAGAACAGGCAATACAGTCATAATCATCCATTCCGGACGATTACTTGATACTAATAACGATTCAATAACTTTTAATCGTTTAGAAAATTTTTTAATTTTTGTTTCAGAATTTGTTGAATTAATTTCTTCACGAAGAGTATTAACTTCTTCTTTCAAATCTATTGATTTCAGAAGATCAAAAACGGCCTCCGCCCCCATTTTGGCATCAAACTCATCGCCATGCTCTTCTACAGCTTCAAGATACTCTTCATCAGTAAGCAACTGACCTGCTTCCAATGTGGTTAAACCCGGATCTAACACGACAAAAGATTCAAAATACAAGACACGCTCAATTCCACGTAAAGTCATATCTAGTAATAATGCAATTCTTGAAGGCAGCGATTTTAGAAACCAAATATGCGCAACAGGACTTGCCAAATCAATATGCCCCATTCTTTCACGTCTTACCTTGGAAACAGTAACTTCTACTCCACACTTTTCACAGATAACACCACGATGCTTTAGCCTTTTATATTTGCCACAAAGACACTCATAATCACTTACTGGGCCAAATATTTTCGCACAAAATAAACCATCTCGCTCTGGTTTAAATGTCCGGTAGTTTATAGTTTCAGGTTTTTTAACTTCACCATAAGACCATGAACGAATCATGGCAGGTGATGCCAAACCAATACGTATGGAATCAAAATCGTCCGTACGACCTTGACGCTTAAGAAAATTCATCAAATCTTTCAAGAGCTTGTCCTCTTTATCTAATATTTGGGTAGCTGGCTAAACAATGCATTTAAAGTCAATTATATTTGGCCCCTTTTTAATATAACTGTCATAAAATTTTTACTCTAATTCAATATTTACAGCTAAAGATCGTATTTCTTTAATCAATACGTTAAATGATTCTGGCATACCTGGATCCATTGAATGATTTCCATCAACTATATTTTTATACATTCTTGTTCTCCCAGTCACATCATCGGATTTCACTGTCAACATTTCCTGTAATGTATAAGCAGCACCATAAGCTTCAAGCGCCCACACTTCCATTTCTCCAAAACGCTGACCACCAAACTGAGCTTTTCCGCCTAATGGTTGCTGAGTAACAAGACTATACGGTCCCGTCGAACGAGCGTGCATCTTATCATCGACCAAATGATTTAGCTTCAACATATACATATACCCTACAGTAACTTCCCTCTCAAATGGTTCGCCTGTTAATCCATCATAAAGGGTTATTTGACCGTGCTCTGGTAAGTCAGCTAATCTAAGCATTCTTCTTATATCCTCCTCTGAAGCACCATCGAAGACAGGAGTTGCCATAGGAACACCTCCAACTAAATTGCCAGCCATTTCCATAATTTCATCTTCAGAAAAAGAATTAAGATCTTCTTTTTGGCCACTACTATTATAAATTTTTTCTAGAAAACCCCGAATTTCTACTACTTTTGCCTGAGCTTCTAGCATTTTTCCTATCTTAATGCCTAAACCTTTAGCCGCCCAACCTAAATGTGTCTCAAGAACTTGACCAACATTCATTCTAGATGGAACACCTAAAGGGTTTAATAGAATATCTACCGGATTACCATCTTTCGTATAAGGCATATCTTCGATAGGGACTATCTGGGAAATAACACCTTTATTTCCATGACGACCAGCCATTTTATCTCCTGGCTGGATACGTTTTTTAACGGCTAAATAGACTTTAACCATTTTCAAAACTCCTGGCGCCAAGTCATCACCCATCGTGATTTTCTTGCGTTTAGACTCAAATCTTTCATCAAACTCTTTACGCTGTTGTTCAATTTGACCCAGCACTGTCTCTAATCGAACATTCACATCTTCATCTTTTACTTTAATTTTTAGCCACTCAGACTTTAACAAATCATCAAGAAGCTCCTGAGTGAGCTCAGTTCCTTTTTTAAGATCGCCTAACCCTACAGCCGTAGATTGTCCAATCAACATCTCAGCCACCCGGCTAAATATATCTTTTTCAATAATTTTTAGTTGATCATCTAAATCTTTTTTATGTCTTTTTATTTCTTCTTCTTCTATTTCTAGTGCGCGTTTATCTTTTTCAACACCATCTCGTGTAAATACTTGAACATCAATAACAGTTCCTCTAACACTACCAGGCACTCTAAGTGAAGTATCTTTTACATCAGCGGCTTTCTCACCAAATATTGCGCGCAACAATTTTTCTTCAGGTGTAAGCTGAGTTTCTCCCTTAGGAGTCACTTTTCCTACCAGAATATCACCACCTTTAACTTCGGCACCTACATAGACAATGCCTGATTCATCAAGTTTGGATAACGCCTCTTCACTAACATTAGGTATATCTGCAGTGATTTCTTCTGAACTATGTTTCGTTTCTCTTGCTACACAAGTTTTTTCTTCAATATGTATTGTGGTAAAACGATCTTCTCTAACCACTCTTTCAGACACTAAAATTGAATCTTCAAAGTTATATCCATTCCAAGGCATAAAGGCAATTAACATATTTTGCCCAAGTGCCAATTCACCAATATCTGTTGAAGGACCATCCGCCAATATATCACCTGAATTTACAAAATCGCCTGGTCTAACCAATGGTTTTTGATTGATACAAGTATTTTGATTTGAACGAGTGTATTTCGTTAAATTATAGATATCAACACCAGGAATTCCGGCTACTGTTTCACTATCATTAACTTTTACTACAATTCGAGCTGCATCTACAGTTTCAATAATACCACCACGTTTAGCAACAACTGTAACGCCGGAGTCTTTTGCTACCACGCGCTCCATCCCAGTGCCAACCAATGGCTTTTCAGCCAATAATGTCGGGACGGCTTGACGCTGCATGTTTGATCCCATCAAAGCACGGTTAGCATCATCATGCTCTAAAAATGGAATAATTGAGGCTGCAACTGATACGATCTGTTTTGAGGACACATCCATATATTGCACAGTATCAGACGAGGCTAAAGTAAACTCATCTTTATGCCTCGCAGAAACTAAACCTTCTACCAACTTACCATTTTCATCAATTGCAACACTTGACTGTGCAATAACGAAGTTCCCTTCTTCAATCGCTGACAAATAGTCTACTTGATCAGTTACAACACCTTTTTCTACTTTTCTATACGGTGTTTCTAAAAAACCATATGAATTAGTTCGCGCATAAACTGACAAGGAATTGATTAAACCAATATTTGGCCCTTCAGGTGTTTCAATGGGGCAAACCCGACCATAATGAGTTGTATGTACATCCCTAACCTCAAACCCTGCTCGCTCTCTCGCCAATCCACCAGGCCCTAATGCAGAAACACGTCGTTTATGTGTAACTTGAGACAAAGGATTATTCTGGTCCATAAACTGTGACAACTGGCTAGAACCAAAAAACTCTTTTATTGCGGCGGAAACAGGTTTGGCATTTATAATTTCCTGCGGCATATATCCTTCAGAATCTGCAAGTGTTAATCTTTCTCTTACCGCACGCTCCACTCGAACCAAGCCAACACGAAATTGGTTTTCGATCATTTCTCCAACAGATCTAACTCGTCTATTACCAAGATGATCAATATCATCAACTGTTCCATTGCCATTTCTAATTGCAATTAATTCTTTAAGAACATCAATTATATCGTCCTTACTTAAAATACCTTCTCCATCTGTATCTCCTCTTCCCAATCGACGATTAAATTTCATCCTTCCTACTGCAGACAAATCATATCGATCTGAAGTAAAAAACAAATTTGAAAAAAGATTTTCAGCAGAATCTTTTGTAGGTGGCTCACCTGGTCGCATCATCCTGTATATTTCGACCAATGCTTCCAATCTATTGGTTGACGCATCAAGACTCATTGCATTTGAAATATATGGTCCTCTATCCAAATCATTTACATATAAAACATTAAGCTCTGTTATTTTTGCATCCAATAATTTCTGTAACAATTCTTCGGTAATTTCATCATTGACATTTGCAATTAACTCCCCTGTTTCCTCGTCAACTACATTGTGAGCCAAAACTTTTCCATACAAATATTCTTTCGGCACGTCAATTTCTGTCACTTTTTCCTTAGACATCGTGCGTATATGTTTAGCTGTTACTCTTCGCCCTTCCTCAACAAGCACTTTATCATTATATTTGATATCAAATACTGCCATTTCACCTCGCAAACGCTCAGGAATAACATGATATTTGATATTTTCATCACTTAAGGTAAATTGGTTTGTTTCGAAGAACATCTTTATCATTTCTTCGTTGTCATACCCTAAAGCCCTTAATAAGATTGTCGCTGGGATTTTACGTCGTCTGTCTATTCTTACGAAAACTGCATCCTTGTGATCAAATTCAAAATCTAACCACGATCCACGATAAGGAATGACTCTTGCATTAAATAACAGTTTTCCTGATGAATGCGTTTTACCTTTATCATGATCGAAAAAAACACCTGGCGACCTATGTAATTGAGAGACAATTACTCGCTCTGTTCCATTGACAACAAATGTTCCATTATCTGTCATCAAAGGAAGCTCACCCATATAAACTTCTTGCTCTCTTATATCTTTAACTACTTTTGCGGATACAGGCGCATCTTTATCATATATAACCAACCTGACTAGAACGCGCAAAGGAGCTGCATAAGTTGCTCCACGCTGTTGACATTCTTTTACATCAAAAGTAGGCTCACCTAATCTATACTTAACATATTCAAGCACAGCATAGCCTGAGTGACTCACAATAGGAAACACGCTACTAAATGCTCCATGCAAACCAGTTTCTATTCTCTTTTTTGGCTCTATGCCAGATTGTAAAAACCGGGCATATGATTGAATCTGGGTTTCTAATAAATAGGGTACTTCTAAAACTTCAGTACCTTTTCCAAAATTATTACGAATACGTTTTTTTTCGGTAAAAGAATAGGACATATTGCTTTCATTCCTTCAATCAAGGATTGTTAAATATTATGTCAAAACCAACACCAAAGAGATGGTGAAAGTAGGACTTTGTACAAACTGTAAAAGGCCGGAGACAATAATGTCACCAGCCCTTTGCTTAAGAAACTTAGAGTACCTGAATTTTTATTTTTTTCAATACACGCCCTCTTGCTCTTTCTTCAAGTAATTTATTTAATTTCAGATGTTGCACCAGCTTCTTCAAGTGTTTTTTGAGCCTCTTCAGCCTCAGCTTTACTTACACCTTCTTTAACTGGTGTTGGAGCGCCTTCAACAGCACCTTTGGCTTCTTTCAAACCCAGACCTGTAATGCTACGAACTGCTTTAATTACTGAAACTTTATTTTCGCCAAACGATGTTAAAATCACATCAAATTCAGTTTGTTCAGCCCCATCGCCTGCACCACCACCATCGCCTGGCACTGCAGCAGCAACTGCTGCTGTCACACCAAATTTCTCTTCCATTGCTGAAATTAAATCAACAATTTCCATAACAGTCATGTTAGAAACTGCTTCCAAAATATCTTCTTGTGAGATTGCCATTCCTGATATTCCTCTAATATAATAAGTTTTTACTAGTTTATGAAGCTTATGCAGCTTCTGCTTCTTGCTTCTGATCTCTTAGAGCAGCTAAAATACGAGCCAATTTTCCAACCGGTGCTTTCATCACCGCCATAATTAAACTTATACCTTGATCGCGTGTCGGCAAACTTGCCAAACGCGACAATTCTGTTAGCTCATGAATCTTTCCATCAAAAGCAATAACCTTAGCAATTAGCTTTTCATTGGATTTTGCAAAGTCATTAATTAATCGTGCTGCTGACCCTAGGTCTTCCATTGAAAACGCAAGAATCAATGGACCAACAAGCCCTTCCTGCATACATTCAAATTCAGTTCCTGCAACTGCGCGCTTTGCTAAAGAGTTTTTAACTACTCTTAAATAAACGCCAGTTTGTCTTGCAGTATTTCGTAGATCGGACAACTCCGCTACTGTTAATCCACAATATTCGGCGGCTACTACTGAATATGCTTTTGCAGCATATTGAGCAACCTCATCAACAACTACCATTTTGCCATCTAGGTTTAATGCCACAGATTACCTCCGGTAATTTATTTAGACTACAAGTCTAAATTAAACAAAACGCATCTAATTTCAGATGCACCTTACGGTTCCTTCACCAATTACTTGACAAAGCCTTCCGTCTACGCTGGCAAACAGTTAAACTGTCAATTATACTTTTCAGTACCACCGGTCTTTGACGGCTGCTAGACACCTAGCAACCCAAAGTTTTTCTAGAAACATTTCAAGTGTATTTAAGGGATATAATTTAGTTAAACTAACCTTAGCTAAAATGTTTCTATTCTTCTTAAATATCAATACTACTTTGATCTATACATAAACCTGGACCCATTGTCGAGGATATCGCAATCTTTTGTAAATAAATACCTTTTGCTGAAGAAGGCTTAGCTTTCTTCAAGTCTGCTATTAAAAACTCAAGATTTTGCTTAAGCGAACTTTCGTCAAAAGAAACCTTTCCAATTGAACAATGTATAATACCTCCCTTATCAGTACGGTACCTAACTTGACCTGTCTTTGCATTTTTAACTGCTGTTGCCACATCTGGCGTGACAGTTCCAACCTTAGGGTTAGGCATTAAACCTCTTGGCCCCAATATTTGCCCTAACTGACCAACAACGCGCATTGCATCCGGTGAAGCAATAACCACATCAAAATCCATTTCACCTTTCTTTACCTGATCAGCAAGATCATCCATTCCAACTACATCTGCACCTGCTTCTTTCGCAGCATCAGCATTAGGACCTTGTGTAAAAACTGCTACACGGACAGTTTTACCTGTACCATTTGGCAATAGAGATGCTCCACGAACATTTTGGTCTGATTTCTTTGGATCAACACCTAATAAAACACTCACATCCACTGACTCATCAAACTTGGTATTAGCAAATTCTTTTAACAACGCAACACTTTCAGCAATTGAATATTGCTTGCTTTTATCAACTTTAGCGTCAATTAATTTTGCTTTTTTAGTTAACTTAGCCATTATAATCCCTCCACATCCAGACCCATGCTACGAGCACTTCCAGCAATAATTTTAACTGCGGCATCCATATCTGCCGCATTAAGATCTTCCATTTTTGTATTAGCAATTTCTTCTAACTGTGCTCGGGTAACTGTCCCAATCTTTGCTGTATTAGGTGTTCCACTCCCTTTTTTAACACCCACAGCTTTCATCAACAAAACTGAGGCTGGCGGGGTTTTAGTAATAAAAGTAAAACTTTTATCATTAAAAACGCTAATTACAACAGGAATAGGAAGCCCTTTTTCAATGTCTGATGTTTTAGCATTAAAAGCTTTACAGAACTCCATAATGTTTAAACCATGCTGCCCTAGAGCAGGACCAACAGGTGGACTTGGATTCGCCTCACCTGCTTTAACCTGTAACTTGATATAAGCTGTTATTTTTTTCGCCATCTTTTCACTCCTAATTTGGGTGCAAACGCATTTTCAGCTCCCCAAGATACAAAAATCCCTATTCCATATTGAAGAACAGAGATCTATTTACTAAACTTTATTAGATTTTCTCTACCTGCCCAAAACTCAATTCAACTGGTGTAGATCTCCCAAATATTAAGACAGATACTTTTAACCGACTTTTTTCGTAATTTACTTCTTCCACATTTCCGTTAAAATCATTAAATGGCCCATCTATGACTCTCAAAACCTCACCTACTTCAAACAATATCTTAGGCCTTGGCTTATTGACACCTTCTTCAACACGATTCAGTATTGCATTTGCTTCTTTTTCTGAAATGGGTGCAGGCTTATCCTTTGTACCACCAATAAACCCTAACACTCTTGGGATATTTCTAACCAGATGCCATGTATCATCATTCAGCTCCATCTGAACAAGCACATATCCGGGAAAGAACTTTCTTTCACTTTTACGTTGCTGCCCCATTCTCATTTCCACAACTTCTTCAGTTGGAACTAAAACCTTCCCAAACTGCTCTTGCATTCCCTCTAGTTCTATTTTTTCCTCTAAAGCAAGTTTTACTTTATTTTCATAATTTGAATAAGCATGAACAACATACCAGTTTAAAGCCATTGCTTAACCCCCTTGACCGGTTAAGCTTTTAATCGCCCAGAATAAGAACATATCTAGAAACCAAAGAAATAATCCAACAATAAACACTAAGCCAAATACCAGTAAAGTTGTTCTTATTGTTTCCTCTCGCGTAGGCCAGACTACTTTTCTAACTTCTTGCTTTGACTCAAGAGCAAAACCCCAAAGTCCTTTCCCTCTTGCTGTTGTCAGCATAATTCCTATTGCAATTAAAACAACCGTCACGAGCATCAACACTCGATAAAGCATTGTGAAACCAGGAATATCAGAGAAATAATAAAAAGCAGCCACACCAGCAACTACAAAAACAAGAGATAAACCTTGTTTTACAACATCGAATATTTTTGATGTATCTTCCGCCTGTGCATTCATTTTAGATAATTGATTTAAATTATTGAGCTAGATACTGAATGGCAGGCCAGGAGGGACTCGAACCCACAACCTGCGGTTTTGGAGACCGCTGCTCTACCAATTGAGCCACTGACCTATTCAGAAAACCATAAAGAACTAATAATTATAACGTGTTATTTTTTATGTTGCAATAAAAAATTTAGCTATATCAATTCAAAAACAACTGGAGCTCATAACCGGATTTGAACCGGTGACCTCTTCCTTACCAAGGAAGTGCTCTACCGACTGAGCTATATGAGCGGTCTGTAATTTGTTGAAAAGAATGGAGCGGGTGATGGGAATCGAACCCACATAATCAGCTTGGAAGGCTGGAGTTCTACCACTGAACTACACCCGCAGAATTTCCTTTAATGGAAAGATGGTGGAGGGGGGAGGATTCGAACCTCCGAAGGTAGAACCGTCAGATTTACAGTCTGATCCCTTTGGCCACTCGGGAACCCCTCCTGAGCCGCCTATTATCACAATAATAACCAGACTAGTCAATGATTATTTCAGATGCCTTTACCATCCCTATCAAACTTAATCCCAACCTCTAGCAGACTTAATTCAAATTATTCATAGCCAAAGAAAAATCACCTGAAATTATATTAGCAATTTCGGACTCAACATTTCTAAATACGGAAAATAACGCATCATGATCTACTACCGAAGGGTTTGACAAAACATAATCTGCAACCTGCCTTCCTGCCTCTGGTCGACCAACGCCCAACCTTAATCGGTAAAACCCCTTACCACCTAAATTGGCAATTATATCCCGAAGACCATTATGCCCCGCATGACCACCTCCATTTTTTAGCTTTACCGACCCCACTTCTAAATCTATTTCATCATGAACAACCAAAATTTGCTCAATATCTATCTTATAAAATCGAGAAAACGCAGCCACCGACAAGCCACTACGATTCATAAATGTTTGAGGTTTAAGCAAAGCTACTTTTTTTGATTGATAAACGCAATTAGCAACAACCCCATGAAACTTCGGCTCATTATTCCATGACTGACCACACATTTCTAACAGCCTATCCAAAAACAAAAAACCGGCATTATGCCGGTTTTTTTCGTACTTCTGCCCAGGATTTCCTAAGCCAACTATTAGCTTAATCACTTTTTCCATCATCGGCTTCGCCTGAAGCATCTTCATCAGAGGCAGCGCTCTCATCGCCTTCTTCAGCCTCATCTTCTTCTTCAACAACTTTTGTTTTGACCACTTGAGCAACAGTATGATCATGATCTCCCTCTTGAGTCAAAATCACACACTCAACACCTTCAGGAAACGCAATATCAGTTAAATGGACAGAATCACCTATATCTAAACCACTTAAATCTACTTCAATATATTCTGGTAATAATACTGGCAAACAAGACACCTCAACATCCACCATCGCGTGAGTAATAACACCCCCAGCCTTAAACCCAATGCAAGCTTCTTCATTCATAAAATGCAAAGGCACTTTAACCTTTAAAGCTTGTTCTGCATTAACACGCATAAAATCCATATGCATCACCTGGTTTTTTGCAGGATGACGCTGAATATCTTTTAATATTGCCTTTTCAGTCTTTCCATCTATCTTTAAGTCTAAAATATGGGAATAAACAGCCTCATGATTCAAATGATTATTTACTTCATTCTGAATCAATACTATTGACTGAGGACTCGCTTCTCCACCATAAACTACTGCAGGAATCTGACCATCACGACGAACCGCTTTCGCGGAACTTTTTCCTGATTGGTCGCGATTTTTAGCTACAAATTCAAACATATTAGACATCTTTTTCTCCAAACTCACTCATTAATAAGCACTATACTTATTTTATTTATTAATCCACATAAAGCGAACTGACCGATTCACTTTCAGCAATTCGTCTGATAGTTTCAGCTAGCATTTCCGCGACACTTAGTTGCCTAATTTTTTCAATTGACAACAACTTGTCATTTAACGGAATAGTATCAGTAACAACCAATTCATCCAAAACAGAATTTCTTACATTATCCGCAGCCGCTCCCGACAACACAGGATGAGTACAATAAGCAACTACTTTAGTCGCTCCATTTTTCTTTAAAGCTGCCGCCGCATGACACAAGGTACCTGCAGTATCAACCAAATCATCAACCATGACACAAGTTCGACCTGAAACATCACCTATAATATGCATTATTTCCGATACATTTGCCTTTGGACGCCTCTTATCAATTATTGCTAAATCAGCATCACCCAACCGCTTTGCTAATGCCCTCGCCCTCACAACCCCACCCACATCAGGTGAAACAACGATTAAATCTTCATACTTTTGTCGCCAAACATCCCCAAGCAACAAAGGCGAAGCATAGACATTATCAACGGGTATATCAAAAAAACCTTGAACCTGCTCTGCGTGCAAATCAACCGTCAAAACCCTATCTGCTCCAGCTATATCAATCATATTGGCGACTAATTTAGCGGTAATTGGTACTCTTGCTGACCTTGAGCGACGATCTTGTCGTGCATATCCATAATATGGCATAACCGCTGTTATTCTTGACGCAGAGGCTCTTTTTAACGCATCAATCATTACCAGCATCTCCATTAGGTGCTGATCAGCAGGTGAACACGTAGGCTGAATAACAAATATGTCTTTGCCTCGTACATTCTCCTCAATCTCTACAACTATTTCTCCATCACTAAAACGCCCGACTGTTGCCATCCCCAGACGCATATTTAGCTTCCTCACTATTCCTTCGGATAATACTTTGTTTGCATTTCCAGAAAATACCATCATTGAGGAATCTTGCATTTAAGCACCTCGCTAAAAATAATTAAGATGAAGATAAAAATGGCTGGGCTACCAGGATTCGAACCTGGGTATGCGGAGATCAAAACCCCGTGCCTTACCGCTTGGCGATAGCCCAATAAATTTTCAGTCCAATAAAACATCAAACAATGGTGATTTATTTAAGCCTCTGGTTAAATAAATCTGCCATTTAGTATTCAGAACACTCCAAGCCTCTCGCGCTAATTCTTCCGAATCAAACTCCGCAAATACGCAAGCACCTGTACCCGTTAATCTAGCGTTAGAAAACCTAGCCAAGTCTTCTAAAGCATTTTCTACTGGCTGATATAACTTGCTAACAACATCTAAACAATCATTTTGATGTTGCCCTGCAAGAAAATCAGCCATTCTGATTGATTTACTGTTCCTTGTCAAATCCCTTGTTGAAAAAATTTCTTTTGTATCTACATGACACTCCGGTTTTATAACTACAATCCATTTTTCCGGAAGATCTATCTCCTCAATTTTTTCTCCTACACCTTCTGCCCAAGAGGCTTTACCATACACAAAAATTGGGACATCAGCTCCCAGCTCCAACCCTAGCTGCATTAGTCTTTTTTTAGAAATATTTAATTTCCATAACTTATTTAACACAACTAGCGTTGTTGCGGCATCAGAACTTCCACCGCCTAATCCTCCTCCCATAGGCAAGTTTTTTTCTACTTCAATAGAAACCCCCTCCTGACATCCCGTCTCGCGCCTTAATATATTAGCAGCACGAATAGTCAAATCATCTTCTTCTGATACCCCAGAAATAGGTGATAATAAAGTTATTTTCCCATCTTTAACTGGGCGGTATGTAATCCAGTCACACAGTTCAATAAACTGAAAAACTGTTTGGAGGAAATGATACCCATCATCTCTTTGCCCTGTTATCCTTAACATTAAATTCAATTTAGCTGGCGCAGGCCATTTTTTACCCCATTCCATCATTTTCTTATCTCAATTGTCCTTGCAATTAAAAAGTTACTCTTCCCACTGATCAATGATCAACTTCATCGTTGATTTTTTTCGATTAACTTTAATTTTCTTTGGCAACTTATCTTGTTTGACTAATTGCATTTTTTGATAGTTAATTCGCCAACCCAATTGAACAAAACCTTCTTTTTCTCGCACATATGTGTTTTCTGGATCAACTAAACCGAGAACCCAATATTTCAATGCCGAAACAGGCACTAAAACTCCAGTATATTTTTTAATCACATCATCAGCTGACCCATAATGCTGAACCTGCTTGCCATCATAATTCACCAGCACGCGCGTACCGTTAATATTGACAATTACACGCCCCATTCCAAGTGGACCAAATAATTCAATGACATCTTTATTTTTCAGATGCTTCCAATTAATTGATGCAGATATAGCATTATTTTGGTCGGAAACAGCAAGCCGCCCTGAAAACGCCCATTCATCTTTGGCATATAAATAATTTCTTTCTTCCAACTGAAATAAGGTTGTTGGTTTAACTTGTTTGTTACTACATGATGTCAGAACACCCATTAAAAGTAGTATGATAAAAAACCTAATTTTCACTTATCACTTCACATTATTAAACAAGCGCTGGGTTTTTAATAAATATTCATCATCTGGAGCTTTTTCATAGACTTTATCGAAAAGATTTTTTGCCTCATCCTTTTTACCCATTGCCCATAACACCTCAACGATATGAGCAGCTATTTCATTTTCTGCTTGTTTTTCATAAGCACTTTCTAAATAATCTAGCGCTTCTTTAAACTTTTCTTGCTTAAATCGCAACCACCCTAGACTATCAATAATCACCGCTTCATCTGGCTTTAGTTTTAAAGCCCGAAGCAAATATTTTTCAGCATCTTCGTATCGATCTGTTCTATCTGCTAACGTGTAACCAAGAGCATTCAAAGCATTTGCATCGTTTGGGTCTTGCTGTAAAACCTGCAATAAGTCTTTCTCTACAACTTCCAGTTTATCCAGTTTTTCTGCTATTAAAGCTCGTGTGTACAACAAATCCCTTTGTCCTGGAAACTCTTTCAGCCCCTTTGATAAAACATCATAGGCTTTTTGAAATTCTTTTTGTGAACTATAAAGTTCTGCCTTCAAGAGCTGGGTATTTGACTTCTGCTTAGGAAATTTTTTAGATATTTTTTCGATTCGGTTTTCAGCTTCAGCATACTCCTTCTGCTTTAACAGCATTGATATTGCAATCATTGAAGCTTCATATTCAAAAGGCCCTTGGGTTACCTTATCAAACCAGACCAAGGCCTTATTATAATTTTCTTTCTTGTATTCAATTCTACCTAAATAAAAACTTGCAGGCGCATCCCAGCCAGGCTTATTAACCAGACTTTCTAAAACATCTATTGCCTCTTCGTCTTTTTCCTGTTGAAGATAGACCAAAGCCATAGAAAATTGAGCATCTCCATCCCCTGGGTTAGCATCTGAAATTTTTCGATAAACCTCCAATGCCCCATCAAAATTTTCTTCTTTCACCAAAATCTGAGCTAACATCTTTTGTACCCGCACATTGTCAGGGTTTTTTTCCAAAATGCTTTCTAAATCTTTTTTTGCCAGACCTAAATCTCCTTTCTGCGCTGCTAACTGTGCACGTAGAATTAGAGCTTTTTCCCAGCCAGGCTGTACAACCAATGCTGCATTAACTTTTGTTATTGCAACATCTTGCCTCTTTAACTGTCCAGCTAAAAGTGCTTGAACATAAAGAACTCCCGACTGATTAGGGTGCTGAACAGAAACCTCCTCCATCACATCAGAGACGAACTCTGTATTCCCTTCCTTTTCCAGAATTTGTAACACTTCCATTATTGTTGATTCAAAACCCGCCGGATCATCTTCTAAAACTCTACCCAAATGTTTAATCGCGTTGTCTTTGTCAGATCCTCTTAAAGCCGATAAAATAGCTATTTTTCTAGCGGAAAGATTTTTTTCATCTCGCTTTAACCATAAAGAAACCGCCTCATCAGTTTTTTTTGTATCCTTCAAAAAAAGCCCTATTTTTGCAGCCCTTTCAGCAATTTTTGGATCATCCACATGCTTTGCTGCTTGCAAATAACCTTCTAAGGCAACACCGTATTGTTTTCTTTGCCCAGCAATTTCTGCCGTCATCAAAAGATAAAGCACCTCTGGCGTAATTGCCGTTATCTTCTCAGGAACGACTTCTTTTTCCTTTTTAACACTTTCTTTTTTTTGTTCTTTTACTGAATGATCAGGTTCTTTTTCTTGAACACTTGCACACCCAGCTAGAAATACAGTGATCAGCACAGCTAATAACTTCATCATTAACATCAACAAATTCTCTATTTAAATATGATTAAACATGCCTATAGAATATCAGAAATCCAGCATAATTTAGACCAGAATTTTTAATCCTTATGTCTATCAGGTCACTATTGCGGAATTTATAATCATTTCTTTAGCCTTTTAAAAAAGGATAAAACAAACGTGCAGCACAGGCTACACAACTGATTCAGAAACATTTATCCATGCAAAAAACCCACAAATATAAATAAGTAACCGTCCTCACTTAAAGTATATATTTGATTAAATCGCTATTTTCCTTAGAATAAGCTCCTTTAATATGGCAATCCATCACAATCAATGACACTTCATGCGGTAGGAATAAATTATAATACTGCGCCTGTTGCAATTCGGGAACGATTAGCATTCCCTGCTGAATTACTCGAATCCTCTCTTAAAACTCTATGGAATAGTCATAAAATTGATGGGGCAGCAATTTTATCTACCTGCAATCGAACAGAATTTTATTTTCAAACTGACGAAAACGCCCCAAATACAATTATTGAATGGATTGCAGAAAATAAAAAAATACCGCCACGTGATTTTACCCCCTACTTATACAATTATACTGACAGCCAGTCGATAAGACATATGTTCCGTGTTGCCTGTGGATTAGACTCAATGGTTCTTGGCGAACCACAAATTCTTGGTCAAATGAAAACAGCTTATCAAGCAGCGTATGAGGCGGGTACATTAGGAAAACATCTAGGGAAATTATTCCATCACACTTTTTCAGCTGCCAAAAAAGTACGCACCGACACCGCAATTGGTTCCAGCCCAGTCTCAGTTGCTTTTGCTGCTGTACAATTAGCCCAACAAATTTTTGACTCACTATCAGAACAGACTGCACTGCTAATAGGAGCAGGGGAAACTATAGAGTTAACCGCCAGACATTTATCTCAAAATAACATTGGCCGGATAATTATAGCTAATAGAACTTATGACAAAGCCCATCATTTAGCCACTCAGTTTAACGGATATGCCATTGATTTATCCGAAATCCCCAACCATTTAGCCGAAGCAGATATAGTTGTATCCTCTACCGCGAGTCAACTGCCTATTTTAGGTAAAGGTCGAGTTGAAAGTGCCATCAAAAAGCGCAAACATAAACCTATGTTTATGGTTGATTTAGCTGTTCCTCGTGATATTGAAGCAGAAGTAGAACAACTAAGAGATGTCTACCTCTATACTGTTGATGATTTACAGAATACTATAGACCAGAACATTGATTCCAGACGTAAAGCAGCTATACAAGCAGAAGAAATTATTGATACCCAAGTTGAATATTTTCTGTCGTGGATGCGCTCCCAAGGTGCTCAATCAGTCATCAAAGATTATCGGCTACAAGCTGAATTAACACGCAATGAAGTACTTGCCAAAGCGATGACCCAATTAAAAAATGGTCGTTCTGCACAAGATGTTTTAAATCAACTAGCTCACACACTGACAAATAAACTTATCCACACTCCCAGCGCTCAATTAAGAGAAGCGGGAGAAAATGACCGACATGATATAGTCGCCGCTGCAAGAGAAATATTTAAATTAAAATAATGAAAGCCTCAATACAAACTAAACTTGAAAACCTTGGCGATCGCTTTGAAGAAATCGCAGCCCTTCTGTCTCAACCTGAAGTACAAAGTGATCAAAATAAATTTCGATCATTAAGTCAGGAGTATGCTCAAATAGATCCTATTGTTACTTGCTATAGTCACTACAAAGAAAACGAAGAAACTATTAGCTCCGCACAAGAAATGGCCAAAGACTCTGACCCTGAAATGAGAGAAATGGCCAAAGAGGAATTACTTGAGGCTGAGGCTGAAAAAGAATCACTCCAAAGTCAATTACAGATTTTATTGCTTCCCAAGGATTCTAACGACAATAGAAATGTATTTTTAGAAGTTCGCGCCGGTACAGGTGGAGATGAAGCTTCTATTTTCTCAGGTGATTTAGCCAAAATGTACCAACGTTTTTCAGAAAAACAAGGCTGGAAAACTGAAATCATCAATGAAAACCGAAGTGACCAAGGTGGCTATAAAGAAATTATTCTACGCATTGTAGGTAAAGAAGTTTATTCACAATTAAAATTTGAATCTGGTGTTCATCGCGTACAACGTGTTCCAGAAACAGAATCTCAAGGCCGGGTTCACACCTCAGCCTGTACTGTCGCTATTATGCCAGAAGTAGAAAGTATTGATGAGTATGAAATTAACTCATCTGATTTGCGGGTAGATACATTTAGAGCTTCTGGTTCAGGCGGTCAGCACGTTAACAAAACAGATTCAGCTATTCGGCTTACTCACCTGCCAACGGGTGTTGTTGTAGAATGTCAAGATGAACGCTCTCAACATAAAAACAGAGCCAGGGCGATGTCGTTATTACAATCCCGATTATTAACTGCTGAACAAGATAAACAGCAAGCAGAACAAGCAGAAGACAGAAAATCTCAAATAGGTTCAGGCGATAGATCAGAACGAATCCGCACCTACAATTATCCACAAGGACGTATGACTGACCACCGCATTAATCTAACTTTGTATAAACTAGATGAAATTATGCAAGGTGGATTAGAGCATGTCATTAATCCTTTAATTAGTGAACATCAAGCAGAACTATTAACCCAACTGGGTAATGACTGATATTCAAACAGCCTTATCTACTACTACAAAACTACTGGAAAAAACATCAGATTCCGCTTCACTTGATACAGAAGTTTTACTCTGTCATGTTTTAAAAAAATCCAGGTCTCACCTTAGAGCCTGGCCTGAAAAAAAATTACAAGCAGAAGATAAACAGCAGTTTTTACAGTTGATTAAACAACGTCAACAAGGGATTCCAATTGCTTATATTATTGGGAATAGAGAATTTTGGTCGCGCAATTTCAAAGTCAATAACCAAGTGTTAATACCTCGACCTGATACCGAATTATTAATTGAACTTAGCTTGTGCATTCTAGCTGACACGCACAAAGCTAGCATCATTGATTTAGGAACAGGCAGCGGCATCATTAGCATTACCCTCGCAGCAGAACGACCGGATATACACGTTATTGCCACTGACCTTAGCTCCCAGGCACTCACAATTGCAAAACAAAATGCTGCAACCCACCAAATCAAGAATATTAACTTTATCCAATCTAATTGGTTTGCCCAAATACCCGATTTAAAATTTGACTTAATCATCAGTAACCCACCCTATATTGCCTATAATGATCCTCATTTATCTCAGGGTGATATTCGTTTTGAGCCTAAAAGCGCCTTAATCTCAGAAGACCACGGTTTAAGTGACATCAAAAAAATCAGTAATCAGGCTCACAATTTTTTAACGCATAATGGTACACTATTTATTGAGCATGGCTTTGATCAACAAAAAGCTGTTCAAGCTATATTTAAATCATTTAATTACCACAATATCAAAACCCACCCCGACCTCTCTGGCAACCCTAGAGTAACAACAGGCCAATGGAAGACAAAATGAAGCATGAAGAATTTCAACTCCCTAGAAGTGTCACGACCCAATTATTACATTTAGCACAAATTTCTCCGAAAAAAGAAATATGTGGCTTAATTGGTGCAAAAAATGGCATTGCCAACACCTGCTATCCAGTCCAGAATATAGCTGATCAACCAGAAACGCGTTTTCATATGGATGCTAAACAACAAATTAGTGCTATATCTAACATTAGAGACAAAAACGAAACATTGTTTGCTATCTATCACTCTCATCCGACTGCACCTGCAGAGCCGTCAACTACTGATAAAGAACTTGCAGTATACCCTGATGCACTTTATTTAATCATATCACTCAACACAAAAGGTGTACTTGAAATCAAAGGGTTTAGAATGATTGACGAATCCTTTACTGAAATTTCACTCAGTATGCTTTCTGATTAATATATTAAGCGATGAAGATTCTGTTCAAAATCTTCAGAATTCTTGTTTTATTAGTTATTTTCATCTCACTTGCCTTTTATACAAAAACGCAAAAACTAAAATCCCGAGCGTGGTCTGAACCTTTACAAATCATCATCTACCCCATGAATGGTGACGGTAGCATGGTTGCTGAACAATATATCAAACAACTTAAAATCGAAGCTTTCAACGATATTGATCTTTTTTTTCAAGATGAAGCCAAACATTATAATTTATCTATTCAAAACCCCACTTTCACTAGCCTAGGTTCTATAATCAATGAACTCCCACCTGAAGCGCCATTGCCTAGTGCCAGTTTTAGTAAAATTGCCTGGTGGAGCTTAAAGCTTCGATACTGGGCTTATAAAACTACGCCTGATAACAATTCTAACTTACATCGTGTAAGAGCCTTCGTTTACTACCATCAAGCCGAAGAAAACAAACAATTACAACACTCACTTGGACTAGACAAAGGATTATTAGTCCTTGCCCATACCTTTGCCTCCGATAAACTTGAGCAACAAAACAATATCGTTATCGCCCACGAGATATTACATACACTAGGCGCAAGCGATAAATATGACAGAAATAACCAGCCTATATTTCCTGCCGGTTATGCTGAACCAGAAAAAAAACCTCTATTTCCACAATCACTTGCAGAAATAATGGCTGCTAAAATTCCTCAATCTAATCATCAATCGGAAATGGCTGAAAGCCTTGAATCTTGTATTGTTGGCATGAAAACGGCTAAAGAAATCAACTGGATTCAAAGTAAAACTCAGGATTAACAGCCAACTCCTTGTATTCCAATAATCTTCATCTAAACTAAAAGCACTCATTCTCAGGAATAATACAGTGCAATTGTTTAACAAAATTTTCACAAAGAACAAAGCTAGCAAAGGTATAACTGCGATAAGTTTTACCTCGGAAGGTATTGCGCTTGCCGTTTCTCAATATACAATTAATCAAAAACCTAAACTGATTCACTGTGAATTCATTCACACAAACAATAAACAATTATCGCTTCAACAACTCACTGAAACTCATCATTTGAAAGATTACGATTGCCACCTTGTTCTTGCATCTGATGATTATCGTTTAATAACAATAGAACCACCTGCAGTTACCGAAAGTGAAATGTCAGAAGCTATTCGCTGGAAAGTGAGTGATTTGGTAGAGTTTCATATAGATGATGCAATTATTGATCACTACCCACTTCCCGTTTCTGAGCGTGTAAATACCGAAAAAAAAATGGAGGTTGTCGCCACGCCTAAATCCACTATCCAGCCTCTAATTGATTTATGCACATCGTGTAATTTACAAGTAAAAGTCATTGATATACAAGAAACCAGCCTTAGAAATCTGGCAAGTTTACTCCCAGAAAACAAGACAGGAATTGCTGTACTCCATTTACAAAAAAATACCGGTCAAATTATTATTGAACTAAATGGGCTGATCCATCTGAGTCGTAAATTAGCCATGGGTTTTGACCGCTTAGGGTTCACTGATTCTTTTATGAGCGACGGACAAATAGAACTAGAACGAAATAGCTTGGCATTAGACATACAGCGTTCTTTTGATTATATAGAAAGTTATTACAACCTACCCCCAATTTCAGAACTAGCTGTTATTCCTGTCATAAAGAACACGCAAGGAATTTTAGACTTTCTTAATAATAATCATGGCATTACCAGCAGAATAATGGATTTATCTGCCATGATAGACAGTGATATTCTATTGAATGACAGCACTCAATCCCTATGCGCCCCTGTTATCGGCGCCACATTAAGGGAGGCTAGTGATTCAAAATGATTCAACAAGTTAACTTATACCAAGATGCACTTAAAACTAAGACTACATCAGATTTAAATAACTATCTGTATGGAATTGCTCTAGCTGCTTTATTATTTCTGGGGTTCAGTATCTATTTATTAATTGATCAGAACAATACTGAAGCCAACATACAACAAGCTCATCAACAACTCAGTGATGCAGAATCGCATGTTCAATTAATGCAAGAGCAATATCCTGAGCAACAAGTAGACACCTTCATTCAACAAGAAATATCTCGTTATGAAAATATATTGAGCAGCTTATCTCAAGTTGTTTATTTATTATCTGATAATGAATCAGACCAGACTCAAGGTTTTTCCAGATATTTATCTGCCTTAGCCAGACAAAGTTCTTCAGACATTTGGCTAACTGAAATATCTATTGATGCCGAAAGAAATTACCTTTCATTACATGGCAGCACTTTTAATACAAAAACGATCCCAGAATTTTTACAAAAATTACATCATGAAGCTGTTTTTAAAGGACGTTTTTTTGACTCATTAAATATGACTCAATCTATCAAAATAAAAAAACAACTTGATTTCAACGTTAGTACTGCCGCAAAAAAATCAGAAGAAAAGAGTGAGTCTAATGAATAGTCTTATTGAACAATTTAATACCTTAACAACTAGAGAAAGATCAATACTACTAGCTACATTAGCCATTGTTTTTTGGGGTGTATGGGATAATTTTTTCTATCAACCACTTATCGCAAACCATAGCCAATTAAAAGACCAGCTTTCTTCCATAAATCTTCAAGTTATGGAACAGCAACAATCGGCAATGCTAATAGAAACTTTAGGAAAAACAGATCCTAACCAGACTAACAAACAAAAGCTTAGTCAAATTAAAGTAGAACTTAAAAAATCAAAGTCACAGCTGGGTATTGGAGAAAAAGTGTTTGTTTCAGCTCATGTAATGGTAGAAGTTCTAAGCAATATCCTAAAAGAAAATAGTGCATTAAAGTTGGTAAAACTGGAATCAATTCCAGTCACTTCCTTATCTAAATCTGACCAAGACCATTCAGGTGTTTACCGACATGGCTTATCAATTACTTTAAGAGGCAACTATCAAAATACGCTTAATTATCTAAAATCTTTGGAGTCGCTTCCCTGGAAATTCAGCTGGGATACCATTGACTATAAAGTTGAAAAGTACCCTATAGCCGAAACTACTTTACGTGTTTATACCTTAAGTTTTGAGGAGAACTGGCTTGGCTTATAAAAAATTATTATTTTTGATCGTTAGCTTATTGTACAACATCTACTGTTTTGCAGAATTTAGGGATCCAACTAAACCTGCTTCTTATTTTCAAAATACAGATGTTAAATCTAGTCACTCAAAACAATTAAAACTATCTTCCATCTGGATTTCTGGTGACTCAAAGCGTGCAACTATCAATGGCGTGACAGCTCAACAAGGAGATTTTATTTTCTCCACGATTAAAATTTTAAAGATTGAAAGTAATTCCGTATTAATCAAGCAAAAGGGTAAAACAAAAAAACTCAGCCTTTTTTCTCACTCTTTTAAGTCACAGTAACAAAATACTTCAGCTATGAAAAAACTTATCTTATTTTTTATAATAATCTCTTTATTGCTTTCATGCTCTACCATTCCGACAGCAACACAAGACACTATTGACGAAGCATTTTCTGGCTCATCTACGCCAGTTCTGGTTGAGAAAAATCAAAAAATACCTGCTGAAATTAGTGACGCATTAGTCCCTAATTATAACCAAACACTTTTCAGCCAAAATAAACCATTAAGCCCCAGACTATTCAATATATCGGTTCATCAAGCTAAAGCGCGTGATTTTTTTATGGGGCTCGTTGTCGATACCGAAGAAAACATGATGGTTCACCCTGATGTTAATGGGTTAATTTCTTTAGAATTAAAAAATGTAACGATTGACCAGGTGATGAATGCCACACAAAAAGTATACGGTTATAATTTTAAAAAAAATGACATCGGCTATATTGTTTACCCAGCCACCCTACAAACAAAAATATTTAAACTTAATATTCTAGACCTTATTAGAAATGGCCAGTCAAACACTCAAGTTACTTCTGGTCAACTTGCAAGTAGTGATAGTGAAGGTAGCTCAGAGTCATCAGACGATAACAATTCAAATTCCTCAAGCTCTGGAAGCTGGATCAAAACTCAAACAAATTCTGATGCCTGGAGTGAAATAAAACTGGCAATACAGTCAATTATTTCAATAGATCCACAAGCATCTGTTGTTATTAATCGCCAATCCGGCGTTGTTGTTGTTCGCGCAAAACCGATGCAACTTAGAGAAGTAGAAGATTTTATTTCTCATACTCAAAAACAAATTAGTAAACAAGTCATTATAGAAGCAAAAATCATTGAGATTATTTTAGATGATAGTCACCAGGCAGGGGTTAATTGGCAAAGTGTTATTCGAGAAGGTATTAATAAGGCACCTTTGTTGACAGGCATTGGTGCTTTAACAGCATTAGACTCATTTAGAAATATTTTTACTATCGGTGGAAGCTGGGGTGATTTTAGTGCCTATATTGAATTATTAGAAACACAAGGCAAAGCCAATATATTATCCAGCCCTAGAATATCAACTTTAAATAACCAAAAGGCAATTATTAAAGTCGGTCAAGATGAATTCTTTATTACCGAAGTTTCAACCGATACGGAAACAAGTATTTCTGGCATACCCACTCAAACTCAAGATATTACCTTTACCCCTTTCTTTTCGGGTATTTCTTTAGATGTGACGCCTCAAATCAATGACAATGATGAAATTACATTGCATATACACCCGTCTATTACGCGCGTAAAAGACCAGACAAAAAACTTCACCCTTAATGGAAAAGAAGGTTCACTGCCTATGGCGTTAAATACTGTGCGAGAATCTGACAGTATTATAAAAGCTAAAAATGGTCAAATTGTTGTTATTGGTGGATTAATGCAGGAAATGAAAGAAGAAAGCAAAAGAGGTATTGCTGGGCTTTCTCAAATCCCCTATCTAGGTAACTTATTTAGAGTAAGTACGGGTAAGACTAAAAAATCGGAATTAGTGATTCTTCTTAAACCGACCTTAATTAATAGTGAAAGTGATTGGGAACCAGCTCTCAACACTAGCAGAAAGCAGATTAATCAACTACGAAACCATCCATTATGGAAATAATCATAATATTTTTGGCTTCTCTCAATTTTCTGAGTTGGCAAAGAAATAGCCCTCTTCAATCTACACAGGGCTAAGACCTATGTACCTAAAACATTTTGGCTTGTCTGAGTTTCCATTTGGATTAACTCCCGACACACAATTTTACTTTAACTTGCCCAGTCATAATGAGGCAATGAATGTTTTAAGCATTGCACTAAAAAGTGGTGAAGGCTTTATAAAAATAACCGGTGATGTTGGAACAGGGAAGACGATGTTATGTAGAAAGGTTCTTAACTCACTAAAACACCCCTTTGTTACTGCCTACATTCCTAACCCACATTTAACACCCGCAGGACTCCGCTTAGCCATTGCTGAAGAACTCGACATTCCTTATTCTAAAGCGGTTATTCAGCGCATCAATATTGCTGATGAGTTAGGTATAAAACATTCTGGAGACAGTGGTCAAAGTCAGATTTTACAACATATTACTGCACATTTACTTAAAGCGGCAGCAAAAAGACAAAAAACTGTTATTATTATTGATGAAGCTCAAGCAATGTCTGAAGAAAGCTTGGAGGCATTAAGGCTATTAACTAATTTAGAAACAGAAAAACAAAAATTATTACAAGTCATTTTATTAGGTCAGCCTGAACTAGATACCTTATTACAAAAAAAATCAATTCGTCAATTTAGACAACGTATAACATTTAGCTATAACTTAAAACACCTTACACTTAAAGAGGTTAGTGCTTATATTAAACATCGTTTACGTGTTGCTCATATTGAAAATCCAAATATTTTCTCTAAACCAGCACTCTTTGCATTGCATTATTACAGCAAAGGTACTCCCAGAATAATCAATATACTTGCTCATAAAGCGATGTTATCTGCTTATGGAAAAGATTTAGAAACAATAGGTTTAAAACAAGTTCTACTAGCTGTACAAGATACCGATGTAACTAACAATCGTTTTCATACTTTTAGAATCAAACAAGGTTTTTTCTTAACCCTGATGGCCAGCCTGGGTTTGCTAATTGCTCAACAAACAGGTGTTTTGTCATGAGCTTATTGAACCAGGTTTTACAAGACTTAGAAAGTAGAAATGCCAGCAACAGCCCAAAACAAAGAAAAATAAATCAGAATAAAGCGGCTACTGCCACTCAAAAAAACTCATATTTTTTCCTGATAATACTTCTTTGTCTTACTGTGGGTTTTGCTTTAACTAACTTTATCGTTAATGACGAAGCTGTCACAGCACCCTTAACTTCCAAGCCTAAAAACACCTTGGAAACTTCGGACATAATCTCATCAAAAGAACCCATTTCTCAGCCAACAATCAATATTTCTAATGCTAATAAACCACTAGAAACAGAACAAATAAAGATTAAACCAGAAGTTCAAGAAGCCATAGTTAAACTAGAAAACCATTC